>NZ_AJQF01000121.1:0-87194 GCF_000261705.1 Bradyrhizobium genomosp. III
AGCAGGCCGCGCATCTGACCGTGTTCCAGCGCACGCCGAACTTCGCACTGCCTGCACATAACGGCCCGGCGCCATCGGACCGCATGAGCCTGCTGCAGTCCGATCGCCCGGCCTATCGCGAGCAGGCGCGCCAGTCGATGGCGGGCGTGCCCTATCCGCAGCAGACGGTCGTGAGCTGGCAATTGAGCGATGCCGAGCGTCGCGAGCGATTCGAACGTGCCTGGGCCGCCGGCGACCTCGTCCACATCCTGACCCAGCTCTGGGCCGATCAGGCCGTCGACGTCGACGGCAACAAGATCGTCCAGGACCTGATCCGCGAGAAGATCCGGGCGGCAGTCAAGGACCCCGAGACAGCGGCGGCGCTCACGCCGCACGATCATCCCTTCGGCGCAAAGCGTCCCTGCCTCGACACCAATTATTACGCCACTTACAACCGGCCGAACGTCACGCTGGTCAATCTGCGCCAGGAGCCGATCAAGGCGATCACGGCGAGTGGCATCTCCACGAACGGCCGCAGCGTCGACGTCGAAATCATCGTATTCGCGACCGGGTTCGACGCCATGACCGGCGCGATCCGCGCCGTGCATCCGATCACCGGGCGCGGCGGCAAGTCGCTGACAGATGTCTGGGCGCAGGGGCCGCAGACCTATCTCGGGCTCACCGTCGAAGGCTTTCCCAACTTCTTCATGATCACCGGGCCCGGCAGCCCGTCGGTGCTGTCGAACATGGCGGTGTCGATCGAGCAGCATGTCGACTGGGTGGTCGACCGGCTCGCCGCATTGCGCGATGCCGGCTTCACCACGATCGAGCCGACCGAGACGGCGCAGGCCGGCTGGGGCCGGCACATGGCGGACTGCTCGATGGTGACGCTGCATCGGCTCGCCAACACCTGGTACACGGGCGCCAACGTCCCCGGCAAGGTGCAGGGCCTGATGCCCTATACCGGCGGCGTCGGCCCCTATCGCAGCATCTGCGACGAGGTGGTCAGCCGCGGCATGCTCGGTTTCAAGCTCACCGGCCCTGGCGGTGCAGAGCAATGCAATGACGGCGAGGTGGTGCGGCTGCAGCCGGATGTGCGGCTGGTGCTGAACCTGCTCGCATCGCTGAACCTGCCGCAGATCGAGTCGATGGGCGCGCTCGGCGCGCGCGAGTTCGTGAACGAGTTCAACAAGGGCCGTCCCGCCGGGCGGCCGATCGGCGATATCGTCGATGGCACCCTCCCCGTCACCGATGGCGCGCTGCCATACCGCGTCTACAAGCCGGCAACGCCGGGACCGCATCCGGTCGTGGTCTATTTCCACGGCGGCGGCTGGGTGCTCGGCGACGAGCAGTCGGACGAGCCGTTCTGCCGCGACATGGTGCGGCGGACCGGCATGATGTTCGTCAGCGTCGGCTATCGTCACGCGCCGGAGCATCGCTTCCCGACCGCTGCCGAAGACGGCTATGCGGCCACGCGCTGGATCGCCGAGCACGCCACTGAGCTCGGCGGCAAGCCGGGCCCGGTGCTGGTTGCGGGCTGGAGCGCCGGCGGCAACATCGCCGCCGTCACCTGCCAGCTCGCACGCGACCGCGGCGGGCCGGAGATCGCCGGTCAGCTCCTGATCTGCCCGGTCACCGACTGCACCTTCGATCGCCCGTCCTATAACGACAATGCGACCGGCTACTTCCTGACGCGCTCGCTGATGTACTGGTTCTGGGACCTCTACTGCTCGCCGGCGGACCGCACCGATCCGCGCGCCTCGCCACTCCGCGGCAAGGTCGAAAGGCTGCCGCCGGCCTTCGTGACGACCTGCGAGTTCGATCCGCTGCGCGACGAAGGCATCGCTTATGCCGAGGCGATGGCGATCGCAGGCGTCCCGGTCGAGCAGCTCAAGGCGCACGGCCATTTCCACTCGTCCTTCACCATGGTCGATGTGGTGATCACGGGCGTCTCGGGCCGGGTGCAGATGGCGGAAGCCTTGCGGCGCTTTGCCGGGCTGCCGCCGGAGGTCAGCCGCGGTGACGAGCACGGCCACGGGCTAGCCAGCCCGGGGCGGAGAATCGCGGCGGCGGCGAGCTGATCATGACACCGCGGCCGGGAACCTTTTCCCGGCTGCTGCGTTGTGGCGTCGAGATGCAGCGACAGGTATGGGCCCCGGTACGCAAATCCGCGTGCTGGGGTGTTTTTTGCGTGAGGTGGGACGATGGGGGACGCGGTTGCGGAGTCAAAGGTCGATTTCGGTGCGCTTGCGGCCCTGCATAAATGGCCGTCGCTCGCAAACCAGCGCCGGCCGGACCGGGAATCATACCCGATAACGGAAGGCACTCTGGACGAGTGCATCTCGGCGTTCATGGGGAAGCCGGCCACGACCCGGCATCTCTATGAGATCCGGACAGCGGCACAGCCGCCGCTCGTGACCGGCATCCTCTCGCCCGAACACGTCATCGAGCTGTCGCGCTGGAGAGAATTTCTCTGACGGCGCTTCACATGCAGGCGCGTAGGAACTTTCTGCCGGTTCTTCCCGTTAGGGGAGATCGGAAGTCAAGGCGTGAGTGCCTCACATGCTTGCAGCTGGCGTACTACCCCCGGTCGTGCCCTACGGCGCAGACAAGACCCTGTTCGTGGTGATCGACCGCCTCGACCAGGCGACTGAGATTCGCATCGAGCGGAGCGATCTCGAAGCCACGATCGGCGAGTTCGTCGCCGGCTGCTTCAACGACCCCATCAAGGTGATTTCGTTCAACACGCTCGAACATTGGATGAAGGACATCTCGACCGACGTCGCCGGCGCGATAAAGGCACGCTGCGACATCTATGGCATAGAGCTGCCCGACTATCTCAGCGACTTCGTCGACAGCCATAGCTGAGGACACATCCACCTCATCGATTGCCTCGGCTCGCAGGAACAAAAAAAGCGCCGCTTCCGCGGCGCTTTTCGTGCGGCAACATTTTCAGTCGAGCATGATCTCTTCGGACAACCGCTTCGCGCTTCGCGCGAACGCGGCCCTCCGGGTCCGGATCATGCTTTAGTGGTGCCAGAACAATGCCAGCAGCAGAACGATCGGCAGCGGCACGCCAAGCAACCAAAGCAAAGCACCTCGTCCAAAACCCATGACGTCCTCCTCTTCAATCACTGTCATGACGCAGGAAAAAGGAAGAAGTTCCGCGCCTCTCAGCGAGGGCGAATGCGTTCAGCGCATGGATGCGGGAGTTAAGCGCGGCGGTGCTTGCCGGCGATGACCTCGATCTCGCGGCGGCGCTCGCCCGCGAAGGTCAGCAGCCTTTCGATCGTCAGCGTATCCGTGATCCGTTTGGCGAGCCGCTCGGCGCGCGCAGCCTGATCTTCGAGATACTGGATCGTGTTCAAGCGCCGCCTCCCCAGAAGGCTCCGAACCTGGAGCCCCGACTTGTTGGACACCCATGGTGCGACAGAGCAGCTAACAGCCGGTTAAGTGCGCGGGTCGATCTCGACGGGCCGGGCCTCATTGCACGACGTCGAGCCGGACATTGGTGATGCCCCTATCGACCATGCCGAGCGCCTCGGCCGCGGAAGGCGAGACGTCGACGACGCGTCCGCGGATATAGGGACCGCGATCGTTGACCCTGACGGTCACGAAGCGGCCGGAGGAAACGTCGGTGACGCGCAGCTTGGTGCCGAATGGCAGGGTCGGATGGGCCGCGGTCAATTCGTTCTTGTCGAACTTCTCGCCGCTCGCAGTCTCCGTATCCGAATAGAAGCTGGCAACGCCGTGCGAGGTCGCTTGCTTTGCATCGCCATCGGGAATGCGCACCCGGCTGACCGGCCTTGGATGCAGCGCCGCCACCCGGTGCGGCCGCTCGACCGCGGCCTGCCGGCCGGTGGCCGCGAGATCGGCCTTCTGGCGGCCGACCGGCGATTGCGCGCAGGCGGCGAGCGAGGCGGCCCCGACGATGGCCAGCAGCAGCCGGCTCGAGGTTGCCAGCGAAATCCGGGCAGTTTCGGCACGTGCAATGCGAGACATGATGCGCCCTCCGAACTGCACGGAATTTCGGTGGGCAATGAGGGCAGAACCTTGTCGGAACAAAAGCGGGCGTGGGGCCGCCGCCGTTTCGCGTCAGCTGTGACGATTCGACCACAGTGACGCGTCCTGAATCGGGACAGCCCGCCGCTGGCCGGCCCTCAGGATGAGGACGGAGTGTGCGGCAGCAGTCTTGACGGGCACCGATGCCGCTTAGCCTCATCCTGATGAGGAGACCGCGAAGCGCGTCGTCTCGAAGGACGAGGCGCGCGCTCAGCTGGCGGAAATGCCATATGCGATTGCCCTGACGGTGGCCGGCTCCAGCTCAGGCCGGAGGCGGGATCGCGCGCAGGACGTCCCTGAATATACCGAACTGGAGTTGAAACGCTTTCGGGCTGTAGTCCTGATAGTAACCCGCAGTCACTGCGACGACGAGATCGAGTTCCGGCACGATGCGGATCGACTGCCCGCCGCGCCCCAGCGCGCCGACCCAGGCGACCTTCCGGTCATTGAGGCGCGCTTGGCCGCGCCACCACAGATATCCGTAGGATTGATCGTCCGTCGCCTTGATCTTCTCCGCCGTCGAAGCCTCGATCCATGCCTTGGAAACGATCTGGCGGTCGTTCCAGCGACCGCCCGCAAGCACGAGTTGGCCGATCTTGGCCATGTCGCGCGGCCGCAGGCGCAATCCTCCTCCGGCATCGGTATCCCCCCTGTACCGGCCCCACGCCGTGCCGGTGATACCCAGAGGTTCGAACAAATTCTCGCGCGCAAATTCGTCGAGGGGACGTCCAGTCGCCTTGCGGATGATGGCCGACACAAGCGTGAGCGCGCCGGTGTTGTAGAAGAACTCCTGCCCTGCCGCGGCGGTCACGGGAAGACCGAGAACGTAGCGACACGGATCCCATGCCATATGCATCCGCGTCTCGTCATTGTCGTCGTCTCCCGTCGCGGGTGTCGCCTCGACCCACTTCAGGCCCATCGACATGGTGAGCACATGCGCCAGCCGGATGCGGTCCTTTTCGGGAGAACGCAAGTCGGACAGCTCGGGGAAGAAGCTGAAGATCGGCTCGTTGACGCCGCGTATCAGCCCGCGATCGATCGCAATCCCGACGACGAGAGATGCAACGCTCTTCGAAACAGACTTCATGTTGTGCAACGTATCGGCATCGAAGGCGATGGTTTCGACCCGGCGGCCGTAGATGTAGCCGGGTATCTCGTCGGCGCCCTTGAAGTAACGTTCGAACGCCAGCTTGCCGTCGCGGGCGACCAGAACTGCATGAATGTTGGCATCGCTTGATGCGAGCCGATCCCCCATCCTGCACAGCACGTCGCGGTTGACGAGCCCATCGTCGTTGACGGAGCCGGCAGGCCAGCCATCATCTCGCGCAAGCGGAACACCGCAGCCGCCAGATGGCTCCGCAGATACTGGCGGAGCGGAGAGCGGCGCCAGCGCGGCTGCCCCGAGAAGTGAAATGAACCGGCGGCGTCTCATCCAGGCTTCTCCTCATGTCCTTTGCGAGGCGGGGCAAATATCGACACGAGTCTCGCCGGATTCTGCCCCCTCCTCGAGAAGACGCGCGAACTCACGCCAATAGAGCCGTCGCCAAGTCGCCTTCAAGCTGGCGAGAAAATCGAGCTCTCGTTGCGTCAGCGTGCACATCGCGCTTCAGGCCACAAGGCCCCCCATCGGCTTGATGTCTGCGCTGCCGGGAAAGACCGTTTCCGCCAGCACTGTCTCTTCGACGCGCAAATGATCCCTCAGCAGGCCCTTGAGCACGGCGCGCAGATCGGTGGTCGGCTTGAGGTCGCGATCCTCGAACAGCTGCGCCGGCTTCAGTCCCGGCCAGTCCGCGATCACACGGCCGCCGGCGAGCCCGCCGCCGATCAGGAAGGCGACCGTGCCGGTGCCGTGATCGGTGCCCTGCGTGCCGTTGATGCGGGCGGTGCGGCCGAACTCGGTGACGACGGCCACCACCGTCTCCTTCCAGGCTTCGCCCATGTTGCTCTCGATCGCGACGAAGGCGCCGTCGAGCGCACCGAGCAGATTGTAGAGCTGGCCCGAGGCCGCGCCTTCCGCGATATGCGTATCCCAGCCGACGAAGCCCATGGCGCCGACGCGCGGGCCGTCGGGCTTGGCGAGATAGCGCGCGGCCGTGCCGGCGGCGTCTGCGAAGTAGGCGCGCACGCGTGCGATGCCCGGCGGCGCCAGGGTTGGATCGTCAGACATCGCCTCGCCCGTGCCCGGCGCCCCGCTGAGCGAAGCGAGCTTCATGCGCGCCTGCAGCACGGTCGCGAGCTTCGGGTCGGTGTGCTGGTAGAGATCGAGCAGGCGGCTCTGCGTGTCCTCGCTCGCCGGCAAGAGCCTTTGCGGCACCCACGTCATCACAGGCGCGGAGCCGCGCACCACCAGCGGCGTCACCGAGCCGATGCCGAGCGCGCGGCTACCGCGCGGGTCGACGCGGCCGCCCGATTCCAGCGCGAGCAGCGCGCGGTTGAGCCATCCCGAGCTGGTCATACCGGGCTTGACAAGCCCGCTCTCCAGCACGTCCTGGCCGTCGAAATGCGAACGCTCGCGATAGGGCGTGGCCGTGGCATGGACGATCGCCGCCTTGCCGCTCCTGTAGAGCCGGTGCAAATTCGGCATCGCCGGGTTGAGCGCGAAGAAGGCGTCGAGCGGCAGCGCCGGCGGCTTGCCGTCCAGCAGCAGCGCGCGATCGCCGCGCAAGGAGATCCAGTCGGGATCGCCGACCGGCGCGACGGCACCGAGGCCGTCGAGCGCGCCGCGCAGCACGATGACGAGCAGGCGCGGGTCGCGGCCTTCGGCGCGCGCGATCCTGGGCATCTGGCTCCATGCGAACAGCGCACCGGAGCCGACCAGAAGCTCGCGCCGCGTGGGCAGATGATTGACGCCCATGCTCACCTCCTCTGAAAATCCGCCGACATGAACAGCAGCGCCAGCGCCTGCTGCCGGCTCTCGGCGCGGCCGACCGCCTGCTTCACCTCGGCCGCGATCTCGGATGCAAAGACGTCCTCGACGATGGCTTGCGGATCGGCCATGCCGGATATGCGCTCGGCAAAATTGTTGGCGACGTCGAGCCGGCGGCCGACGCCGTCGATCCAGCTCGCTTCGTCATCCGGATATCCCTTGGGCGCGGACGGACGCCATAGCGGCTCGCCGAGCAGCTGCTGGCCGCCGGTGTAGAGGACGGGATCGACCTGCGTGATGCCGGTCGCACGCACCATGCCGACGACCCATTCGCTCGGACGCTTGAGCTTTGCCGGCGGCGCGCGCCACGCCTCGTCGGACGACACCATCGCGATCGCGATCTGCTTGAGATCGCCATCGGTCTCACGAAAACTCTTCGTCATCTGCTCGACCAGAGTGGGCGGCGGCGCGTCGGTGACGAAGTGGCGCGCGAGCTTGGTCGCGACATGGGTCGCGGTCGCCGGATGCGCGGCGAGATCGCGCAGCACGGCACGGCCCTGCTCGACATCCTCCTGCTCGTAGCGCTTACCGAGCACGGTCTGTCCGCCGGGCTCGTGCAGCCGCGGATTGAAGGTGAACTCGCCGCCATGTTGGGGATCGGCGCCGGGCGGCACCAGCGTCCAGCCGGTCATCACGTTGGCGAAGCTGATGACGTCGTCCTGGGTGTAGCCGGTGCGCACGCCGAGCGTATGCAGCTCCATGATCTCGCGCGCGATGTTCTCGTTGAGGCCGCGGTTGCGATTGATGCCGGCCGTCGAGTTGGCGCCCATCGTTTCCAGATTGTCGAGATAGAACAGCATGGCCGGATGGCCTTCGACGGCCAGCAGGAGATCGACGAAGCGGCCGAGCGCGTTGGCGCGAACCGCCTCGCGCTCATAGGCACCGGACATGCTCTGGATCTTGTTGGCCGAGATGCAGAAATGGTTGGACCAGAACCAGACCAGCCGCTCGGCAAAACCGATATCGGCCGTGAGCGCGGCTTCCGTGCGGAGCTTGGCTTCCTGCAGGTAGATCGGACGCCCTGGATCGGGAATGGCGTCGGCCGCCTGCTTCGCCGCCATCTCGGCCGCATCCTTTTCCTGGGCATAGCCCTGTGCCTGCCCCTCGGGCCGCGCCTCGGCCTGATCGCCCGAGCCAGCCGACGCCATCTGCTGCTTCTTGGCCTGCTGCTGCGCCTGCTTGGCCCGCGCGGCTCGCCGCGCATTGGCATCGGCCACGGTGCGATAGGCTTTCGCACTGGGGGGCAGAGCGCTCGCCGCGGTGAGCGCGAGCGGGCGGTCGAGCTCGGCGATCAGCGCGCCGCGCGGGTCGCTCCCGACGGCGGCGATCGATCCCGGCCGCGGCCCCATCCCGAAACGATGCAGAGCCAGCACGGCTTCGGCCCTTGCGGAATTGCTCATGGCGAATGTTCCGGCTCTAAGCTACGATTTGTAATGCTACTGACCGTAGCATTCAAGGCACTGGCCGACAAGCGGAGATTGCAGCACCTCCGTCACGACATCGGGAGCCGCCGGCGTCCCTAGAAATTCGGCCCGAGCGCAATCTTCGTGATGGTGTCGTTCCTGACGCCGATGCGCCATTCCGCCGAACCGTTGGCGAACTGGGCGATGTAGATGTCGCTGTCGAGCGCGGTGACGCCGCGGAAGGACACCGCGCGCAGCGCGCCGAGCCGCGCCAGGATCGCCTGGTCGAACGGCAATTGCTGGCGCGTGATGTCGGCCACTTCCGACGTCATGTGCGCGTAGTCCGGCTGCCCCCTGCCGACGCCCTCGATATAACGGCGCAGCATCTCCTCGCCATTGGCGATCGGAACGGCGCGGCGCGCGGCGCGGCCCGGACGTGCGCCGATAGCCGAGGCTTCGACATTGTGGAAGCGGGTCTGCCGCCCCGGCATCACGATCTCCAGACACCGTCCGGACTTGTCGGCGATCATCCAGGGATTGTTCACGGTGGTGGTGGTGAACCAGGTCATGTTGGGCCTGACGATCTGCGCCTTGCGATTGCCGTCCGCATCGAGATTGAAGACCTGGATGTCGTCGGCCAACTCGTTATAGAGCATGATCCTGATCGGCGAGGTGCCGGCGCGGCCGCGGACGCTCGCCTCCTCCGCGCAAGACACCATGCCGCCGATCTCGTCATTGCCGTCGGCGCGGAAGAACACGTCGCCGGCCTTGCCGTCCGGCTCGATCATCAGGCGAAATTCCGCGCTGCCGTTCGCGAACTTCACACCATAGATGTCATAGCCGCCGGGCCCGACGCCGCGGAAGAAGATCGATTCCACCGCGCCGAGCGCCACGAAAGTCGTTTGCATTTCGGCGAGATAGCGGTGGACCTTGGCCGCGAGCGACGCGCTCATGCGATCATAGTCCGGCGTGCCGCGGCGAAGATCCTCGATGCCGGCCAAGACCATCTCCTTACTGCCGGCCGCCGGCACCTGCTCCCTGAATCTGTCGGAGACCTTCGCGAGGCGGCGCGCGAAATCCGCCTCGACCGCCTGGGCCACCGCCGGGTCGACGCGGGCTCCCAGGCGGGCACCGAAGATGGCGCTCTGCACCAGCAGGCGCGACACTTTCGCCTGCTCGTCGCGCAGGAAGATCACGAGATGATCGCCGCGGAAGGAGAAGGCGTCGGTGCCCTCGGGGAGCACCTGCGTTGCGTCCTGGCCGGTCTCCCGCAATGAGAGACGGTCGCCGTCGCGGCGCACGGTGAGCACGCGGTTTGGCGCAATCCTGTACCAACCGACATACGGATCGAGCGATACCGGCTCGGCTCCCGCCGCCGGCATCTCGGCGACACGAACCGCACGAATGTCGCGGCCGTTCATGCGCAGCGTCAGCTCGGACGAGCGGCGCTCCGCATCGAGCGCGAAGGTGATCTCGCCGGACGAGGCCGCGTAGGTGGCCGTGCCGTCATTGCCGACCGTCAGGCGCAGCCTGCGCTGGCCGGTGAGCTGGCCATAGACCTCGTCGCCCTCGCGGAAGAT
Source organism: Bradyrhizobium genomosp. III (assembly GCF_000261705.1). NCBI lineage: Bacteria > Pseudomonadati > Pseudomonadota > Alphaproteobacteria > Hyphomicrobiales > Nitrobacteraceae > Bradyrhizobium > Bradyrhizobium genomosp. III. Next base: position 9,951 of record NZ_AJQF01000121.1, read on the forward strand.
GGCGAACACCGAGGCCGGACCCATGGCGTAGAAATTGACGAACGGGCGGTAATGCTGGGCAGGCACCTCGCCGGCATCCGCGGCCAGTGGCACCGCGTCCGGCGTGCGATAGGCGATCATGCCGGCGGACACGATCACCACCGGAACGATCGCAGCCGCGATCCACAGCCGCTTGCGCCAGCTGACCGCGACGGGCATCGCGGCAGCCGCGATGATGCGCTCGACACGGGCGCGCACGGTCGAGGCCCGCGCCATCGCTAGCTCGACCGGCCGTGGTTTCACTGTGCTGGCAAAATCGAGCAGGATTTCCGCATAGGACAGCCGGTCGTCGATCACCTCGATCGCCTCGGCGTCGCTGATGATCTCGGCGAGCTCGGCAAGGCGCGCGAGCTGCCACCACGAGAGCGGGCTGAACCAGAACACCGCGCGGTTGAGCGATGCCAGCAGGAGGACGTAGAAATCGCGATTGGCGACATGCGCGCCTTCATGCGCGAGCACCGCGAGGCGCTTCTTCGCGTCCCAGCCGGCGAATTGCGGCGGCACCAGAATGGTCGAGCCGAAGGTGACGGGGCCGCCGACATCGCGGCTGACGCGCACGTCGGCGGCGATCATCTGCAGGCCATTCATCGGCTTTGCAGCGCGCGCCAGACGCCAGGTCAGGCAGAGCCCGATCGCGAGCCGCAGCAGCAACAGGCCGGCGATGCCGGCATAGATGATGGTGGCAATGAGCCACCAATTGATCGAGAGCCCGCTTCTGGCTTGCGGCGCGATAGCAATGCCGGGCGCGACTGGCAGCGCGGGCTGCGGCGTCTCCGGCATCGAGATGTCGGCCGGCAGAAAATCATTCGGCACGACGACCGGCAAAGGCAGCCGGGTGATCGTGAGCGTCGGCCAGTGCATCACGAAGGGCATCGCCAGCGACGCCAGCAGCACGACGACCCACGCCGTCATGTGAACGTGCGGATTGCGCACGCGAAACAGATTGAGACCGAACCAGACGACGCCTCCCAGCACAAGGGAGCGCAGTGCCGCCTCCGCCAGAGTTGCGATCATTCTTTCTTCACTCCCCTCGCCTTCTTCGCCTTGGCCACCTGGTCGGCCAGCGTGCGCAATTGCTGCTGGTCGAGCATCTTGTTGTCCACCATGCCGACGAGGACCTCTTCCATCGAGCCGTTGCAGAACCAGTCGACGATGCGCTGCACCGCCTTGGCCGCAACCCGCGAGCGCTCTTCGGCCGCGTGGTAGACATAGGTGCGTCCGTCCACGGTGTGGTTAGCATAGCCCTTTTCTTCGAGCCGACGCAGCACCGTGCGCACCGTCGATTCCTTCAGACGCCGCGACAACCGCTCGCGCACGATTTCGGCCGTGACAGGACCATGGGCCCAAACCAATTGCATGACCTCGTGCTCGAGGTCGCCCAGTTCGGGCAAACGATCGTCCATGGCGGCTTACCTTGCGGATTGAGTTTTCTTGTAACGCTACAGATTGTCGCATATGCGGCCGCGCGAGGCAACGGCGATTCCACCTGTGATGGTGGCGCCGGGCTGACCTAATAGCCGCTTGAATTCAGAAGGTCGTCATGCCCGGGCTTGTCCCGCCTGCGCGGCCGAAGCCGCTTCGGCGAGGCGAAGGCCCGGGCATCCACGTTCTTCGTGCCACGGAGCACGGCGTGGATGGCCGGGACATAGGCAAGCGGAAGCGACGCCGTCCTTCGGACGGCTATGCCCGGCCATGACGGTGTGGAGGCACTCAGTAATGCGGCTCGTACATCTGCGACTGCACCAGAGCCTTGACGTCGTTGGGCGCGGGTCCGTCGGCGAGCCCGCGTTGATAGGCGACGTCGGCAACGGCCGCGGCGATGCGGACCGAGACTTCGCGGATGCGCGGCAGGGCCGGATAGAGGCTGCCCTGGGCGAGATCCTCCTTGCCGACGCAATTAGCGAGCGTATGGGCCGCCGCCATGAACATCTCGTCGGTCACCAGCTTCGAGCCGCTGGCGATGACGCCGAGGCCGACGCCGGGGAAGATGTAGGAGTTGTTGCCCTGGCGCGGCACGAAGCTGCGGCCGTTGAGCGTCACCGGATCATACGGACTGCCGCAGGCGAACAGCGCGCGCCCCTTGGTGTAGCGATAGGCATCCTCCGCCGAGCATTCGGCCTTCGAGGTCGGGTTGGAGAGCGCGAACACGATCGGCTGCTCGTTGAGCTCGGCCATCGCCTCGAGCACCTCGGGCGTGAAGGCGCCGCCGACCGCGGCAACCCCGATGATCGCCGTCGGCTTCAGCGTCTTGATCGCGGTGAGGAAGTCGGAGATCGGCGCCTGACCGGTGTGCGCATAGCGCAGCTTGTGACCGGAGAGGCCTTCGCGGCCGCCGACGACGAGACCGCGGGAATCCACCAGCCAGTTGCGCCGCAGTGCTTCGGCTTCCGAGGCGCCCTCCGCCATCATCGCGGACACCACGAGATCGGCGATGCCGGTTGCCGCTTCGCCTGCCCCTAAGAACAGGATCTTCTGATCCTTCAGCTTGCCGCCATTCACGCGCAGCGCCGAGAACAGGCCGGCGAGCGCCACCGCCGCGGTGCCCTGGATGTCGTCGTTGAAAACGCAGGCTTCATCCCGGTATTTGTGCAGCAGCTTGAACGCCGAATGATTGGCGAAATCCTCGAACTGGATCAGCACGCCCGGGAAGGTCTTTCGCGCGGCTTGCATGAACTCGTCGACGAAGCTGTCATAGGCCTCGCCCGTCAGCCGCCGCTCGCGCAGGCCGAGATAATAGGGATCGTTCAAAAGCTCTTCGTTGTTGGTGCCGACGTCGAGCACGATCGGAAGGCACGCCTCCGGATGCACGCCGGCGCAGGCCGAATAGAGCGAGAGCTTGCCGACAGGAATACCCATGCCGTTGGCGCCGAGATCGCCAAGTCCCAAAATGCGCTCGCCGTCGGTGACGACGATCAGCTTGGCCGAATAGGGCCAGTTCTTCAGAATCTCGGCGATCTGCCCGCGATCGCGCGAGGAGATGAACATGCCGCGCGGCCGCTGGAAGATCAGGCCGAATTTCTGGCAGGCAAGCCCGACCGTCGGGGTGTAGATGATAGGCTGGATCTCATCGATGTTGTCGACGACGACGCGGAAGAACAGCGCCTCGTTGCGGTCATGCAGCGCGTTCAGCGCGACGTATTTCTCCAGATCGGTCGGCAGCGTGCGCAGATTGGTGAGGACGCGCTGAGCCTGCGTCTCCATCGTCAGCACGCAAGGCGGCAACAGGCCGCGCAGGCCCAGGGCCTCGCGCTCCGCTTCCGTGAAGGCGGTGCCCTTGTTGAGCAAGGGATCGCGCAGCAATGTCATGCCTTGCGGCGAATCGGACGACGTCGATTGGGCAACGACCCGGGCAGGTCTATTCACGAATTCCCCCAAAAAGCTTCACATTGAACCGCGGACATTGTCGGCCAGCGCTCCATCGAGATCAAGGACGTAGCGACGGAGGCATCGATTGTGATCTCGCACCGCAGCGAGACTCTCGATAACGACAGGCAGTTGCACGCGGGAAAAGGTTAACGCCGCGGCTATTCCGGCTTGATATCGGCAGCCTTCACGATCGGCCACCATTTCTCGGTCTCGGCCTTCTGGAACGCCGCAAGCGCTGCGGGCGTCTGCTGCGCCGGTAGCGGAATCTCCTGCCCCAGTTCGGCAAAGCGCTGCTTGACGGCGGGCTCGGCGAGCACGGCGACGATCGCCGCGTTGAGTTTTGTGACGATGTCCTTCGGCGTGGCCTTCGGTGCCCAGATGCCGTGCCAGTAGGAGATGTAGAGACCCGGCAGGCCCGCTTCGTCGACGGTCGGCACATCGGGCGCAGATGCGAGCCGCGTCGGCGAGGTCACCGCGAAGGCCTTGATCGCACCGCTCTTGACGTGCTGCAGCGAGTTCGAGGCCTGGTCGAACATGATGTCGATCTGGCCGGCCACGAGATCGATCATCGCAGGTCCTGCGCCGCGATAGGGCACGAACTGGAAGTCGGTGCCGGTCTTGTCCTTGAAGAAGACGCCGGCGACATGCGCGCCCGTGCCGGCCCCGGCCGTCCCGGCGGTGGCCTTGCCGGGATTGGCCCTCAGCCAGGCGATCATCTCTTTCAGGTTGTTCGCCTCGAGTGACTTCCTGCCGACGATGAGCTGCGTTCCCATCGCGATCATCGCGACCGGCTCGAAATCGGCGACCACGTCATAGGGCAGCTTGAAGATCGCCCCGTTCAGCACATGGGTGCCCCAATGGCCGATGGTGATGGTGGTGCCATCAGGGGCCGCACGCGCCACGCGCGCACCGGCGATGCTGCCGGAAGCGCCGGCCACGTTCTCGACCACGACCGTGGTGCGTAGCTCGGCGGCGATCCGCTCGGACAGGATCCGCGCCAGCGTGTCGGTCGGACCGCCCGCGGCGAACGGTACGATGAGGGTGATGGGGCGTGAGGGAAACGGCTGGGCATGGCCCGGTGCAATCCACGTCCCACATCCGACCACGGCGCACAAGACGATCACGTGACCGCGCAAGGCGGCCCATAGCCCTCGTAGCATTCCACCCACCCATTTTCATCGCCCGCATGTCGGCAGCGGGCTGGAGGCCGAGTGAACGCTGCCGGGTGCGCGGAGGCAAGCCGGAAATTTCGACCGAGCGACTATCCGGCCGCCCGCCGCGGCGTCAGATTGGCCGCGCCATCTAGCGGCGGCACGACGTGCATCAAGATGGTCTGGGTGGCGGATGCGACGTCGATGCCGTTCTGCTGGAAGCGCAGCTTCATGCGGCGGTTGAATTCGCGCTGGACCGGCCAGCGCCCGGCCTCGGTGCAGCGGATCTGGCCGACGATCGACACCATCGCGCCGTCGACCTTGTCGATGCCCCACAGATCGAGGTCGCCGCGGATCAGCGGGCGGAATTCCGGTTCGCGGCGCATCTCGTCGACGATGTCCTTGAGGATCTGGCCGGCGCGGTCGGTGTCTTCCTTGTAGGCGACGTTGACGCTGACCGAGGCGTTGCCGGCGCCGCGGCTGGCATTGGTGATGGTCGTGACCGCGCTGAACGGCACGATGTGCACGGCGCCGTCGCCGGCGCGCAGACGGATGGTGCGGATCGAGACGTTCTCGACCACGCCAGACAGCCCCGACACGCTGACATTGTCGCCGACCTGGACCGTGTTCTCCAGCAGCAGGAACAGCCCGGTGATGAGGTCCTGCACCAGCTTCTGCGAGCCGAAGCCGATGGCGATGCCGACGATGCCGGCGCCCGCCAAAAGCGGCGCGACGTTGACGCCGATCTCGCTCAGCGCGGTGAGGCCGACGACGGTGGCGATCAGGCACAGCAGTGCGGTGCGCAGCATCGGCTGGAAGGTGCGCAACCGCGCGGCACGGGCGTAATGCCCGTCCCGCGACAGCGTGTTGATCTGGCGGTCTAAGAGCGCGTTACTGGCTTCCCAGGTCGCCGCCGCGATCAGGACGGCGACGCCGATCGTCACCACGGCCGAGATCAGCCGGCTGCCGATCTGGCCGCCATAGAACCAGACGATGGCGTCCACACCCCAGACCTCGAGCACGGCCACGAAGCCGATGAAGACGATCACGCTGGAGACGATCCGGCGCAGCAGCGGCAGATAGCGGTTGGCGCGGATCTCGAGGCCCGGAAAGCGCTGCAATATCTCTGGCCTGATGCGGAAGCCGCGGTCGATCAGGCTCAGCGTCAGCATGATGGCGACGCGCGTGATCACCGCGACCACGATGGTGCCGACGAAATACTGCAGCAGCAGCGAATAGCCGTTGCGGATGTTGAGCGCCCACACCGCCCACAGCGCAAGATCCAGTGCGATGGCGAGATAATGCCAGCCGCCGGCGATGCGGTCGCGCAGGCGGGCCGCGATGCCCTGCCGCTCGGCCGGCGCACGGATGGCCTCGGCGACCTGCCGGCGGCATTGCAGGATGATGACGACGATGAAGAGGTGAACGACCAGCATCACCATGCGGAGCAGCGCGGCATAACCGGCACGATGCAGACCGAGCAGCAGCGCCACATTGGCAAAGGCGATGCCGGAGACGCCGACGCCGACGATGCGGCGCGCCCAGATCTCGATATAGGCCGCGGTCTCGGCGCGCACCGGAAACAGGCCGAACGGCCCCGCCAGCGCCCGAACCAGGCAGATGAGCCCGCGCGAGAATGCGTAGGCGTTGACGACGGCGAGGATCACGAGGCGAACCGTCGTGGGCTCGCCGATCTCGGTGCCGAGCAGCGCCGTGGCAACGCCCACAAAGAGGACCACGGGAAGCAGTTCAAGGACGAAGCGCCCCAGCACGAAAGGCAGTCGCAGCATGACCTGCCAGACCCGCGCCAGGCTGTGGCGGCGCTTGTGCAGCTCCGGTTCGGCGATGACATCCGTCACCGATGACGGCGGATCGGCGATGGGCAGCGCTTGCGCCGGCAGGCGCGCGGTCTGGGGCACGCGTCCCTCCAGGAACGCAACCGGACGGCGGATCAGGCGGAAGATCACCCATTCGGCCGCGAGCGCGCAACCGAGCACCAGCGCGAGCTTCCAGGCGATCTCGATCAGGAGATTATAGGCCGCCGGATCGTTCGCGGTCCGCACGATCCAGTAGTAGAAGGCCGGGAAATGCGTGAGCGTCCGCGCCACGCTGGCGATCTCGCTCGAAATTTCGCCGATCTCCTCCGACACCGAGAGCAGCAGCTGCGCCCCGAGGCCGTCGGCCGAGAGCGGGATCGGCGACTTCTGCTCGGGCGCGGGCGGCGCAGGCTGCTGCTGACCGGACGCACTCGCGATCGCGCGCAGCGTATCGATCATCTGCGCGCGCTTCTTGTCGTCCTGGAGCGTCTCCAGCGCGCGCCTGGCTTCGTCGGGCGACAGTGCGGCAGCGTTATTCGTCGCCGGCCGAGGCGTGTCGGCGCGGACACCGGAGACAGAGAAGATCGCGAGGAAGAGAGCGGCGAGGACCGCCGGGGCAAGCTTATGCGACACGAGAATTCCCTGGAAAAAATGAATGAGCCGGCGGCGTCGGGACCGTCACCGCCGAAGCACATGCGTCATGTCGGATCGCAGCTATTCGCCCGGGGCCTGTGTCGGAAGTAGGCCTTTGAGGCGACATTCTCTTGGCATTTGCCGCAATGCGAAGATCGGGAACCGCAACATCGGCGCGCAACATCGGCGCAGGTCAGTTGCCTGGCAATTGCGCTGCGGCCATCCTTGAGGCGCGCGCTCGGGCCGGCCGACCTGCCAAGCAACACCCTCCGTCATTCCGGGAGGCGGCCCGGAATGACGGCAAGGAGGAAGGTGGAGGAGAAAGGCAGGATGTCAAAATCACCTGTCGCGGTCAGCCTCGTCACGGCCATCCGGACACAATCGATGTGATGCAAAATACAGCGCCGGGAAGGTAGGGGCTATGCCTCACTGATGCAGCCCGCTAAACCTTGACCCGGCGTGCCGTTCGCGGTTTTCCGCCGCTATGCGATAGTCCGAACGAGCTCCATCGCACTTAACGCGGCTGGATTTGCGGAGGTGGAGTCATAGACCTCCCCTTGCTCATGAGGTGGACGTTGCGCGTCGCTTGTTGCGACCATCGGCATGCTCCTCCTGTGCCACAACACTGTCAAGCGGGATCAATGATGTGAGGGATCACATTTGAATGTGCCGGTTCCCTGGATAGGCATGGTGACATCAAGTCCCTGTTTTGCTCCGCCGCGTCAACTTGATTTCGCAAAATCAGCATTCATATGACACCCGCCGGCAAGCCATTGATTCCGCTGCGCCCGGCTACTGTGCATGGGGTCGTTTTCGTAGTTTTTGTCTGCGGCCTAGAGAAACATGTCGGCCAGGTCCACCGTCGAGGCCATCCCGACCCGGTCGAAGTTGCGCGCCAGCCAGCTTCGCGCCGCCGAACGGCCCTCGTCGCGCAGGCGGCACAACAGGCTCCATTCGGGATGGAATTGCGTGGCCGTGCCGAGCTGCGACATCAGCTGGTCGTTGCCGATCCAGTGCATGTACATGCGGCTGTGCTTGCCGCTGTCGAGCTCGCCATCATCGATCAGCCGTGTGGCGAAGGCGATCGCGCGCATCTCGCGCATCAGGGACGAATTGAAGCTGATCTCGTTGATGCGATGGAGGACGTCGGCCGCGCTCGTCGGCAGCTCGTCGCGCCGGATCGCCGTGACCTGCACGATGACGACGTCGTGGCTGCCCTTGCGGTAGATCAGCGGATAGATCGCGGGATTGCCGAGATAGCCGCCGTCCCAATAATGCTCGCCGTCGATCTCGACGGCCTGGAAATAGGGCGGCAGGCAGGCCGAGGCCAGTACGGTCTCCGCGGTGAGATGCGGGCTCTGAAATACCTTGATCTTGCCGGTGCGGACGTTGGTCGCGTTGAGGAACAGTTGCGGCGCCTCGGGCGAGGAATTGAGCCGGTCGAAATCGACGACGCGCTGCAAGAGCGACCGGAGCGGATTGAAATGAAAGGGATTGAGCAGACCCGGCGGCAGCGTGTGCGTCAACGTGTGGATGACGGCGTGAACCGGATGATATTCCGGCGGCAGCTTCAGGGCCTGGATCCACTGGTTCAGCGGCGACATCAAATCGTACGCCATGTCCATGCGAGACACTTCGTACCAGAATGCGTGCAGGCTCTCCCGCGCGGCCTCCGCACCCCCGTGCGCCATGCCGGAAGCCATCGCCACCGCATTCATGGCACCGGCACTGGTCGCGCTGACCGCCTCGATCGCGAGCCTGCCGTCTTCGAGCACCTGGTCGAGCACGCCCCAGACGAAGGCGCCGTGCGCGCCGCCGCCCTGGAGCGCGAAATTGACGGTCTTGCGGTCGGCGGTCCGATTGGCTGTCACTTTGCTTTCTTCTTGCCTCCCGTCCCCTCTTTCTCCAAGGCCTTGCGCACTTGCTCGAACTCGGTCACCGAGGCCTTGTCGGCGCGGGGGAAACGCAGGTCGAGCTTTTCGAGCGCGGCATTGATCACCGAGCCGATCACGACGCGCGCGAACCATTTGTGGTCCGCGGGCACGACGTACCACGGCGCATGAGGCGTCGAGGTGTGCCGGACGATGTCCTGATAGACCGCCTGGTAGCGCGGCCACAGCGCGCGCTCCTTGATGTCGTCCATGGAGAACTTCCACTGCTTGGCCGGATCCTCCAGCCGATCGAGGAAGCGCTCGCGCTGCTCGTCCTTGGACACGTTGAGGAAGAACTTCAGCACCACGGTGCCGTTACGGCAGAGGTAGCGCTCGAACGCCGAGATGTCCTCGCACCGCTCCTTCCAGATGTTCTTGGTGACGAGCTTTTGCGGCAGCTTCTCCTTGGCGAGGATCTCCGGGTGCACGCGCGTCACCAGGCATTCCTCGTAATGGGAGCGGTTGAAGATGCCGATATGGCCACGCTCGGGCAGCGCGATCGCGTGGCGCCAGAGGAAATCGTGGTCGAGCTCCTTGCTGCTCGGCGCCTTGAAGGCATGGACCTCGCATCCCTGCGGATTGATGCCCTCGAAGATCGCCTTGATGGCGCTGTCCTTGCCGCCGGCGTCCATGGCCTGGAACACGATCAGCAGCGACCAGCGGTCCTGGGCATAGAGCTTCTCCTGAAACCCGATCAGCCGCTTCTTGTTGGCGTCGAGAATCGCCAGCGCCTTCTCCTTGTCGAGATCGCCTTTCTCGTCGGTCTTGTGCGCCTTGAGATGAAACTTGCCCGAGCCGTCGTAGCGGAACGGCGTGATGTAGCGGTCAAGTTCCTGGGCGAGCGATTTGGACGGCTTCTTGCTCATGAGCGCGGGGCACCTTGCGTTGCGGCTTCAATCGGTCGAGCACGCTACCAAGGATGCCCTTGGGAAGGAATATGATGAAAAGGACCAGCAGCACGCCATAGACGAGGTTGTCCCAGCCGACCGCCTTGGTGCCGAAGCCGATGCGAAGGGTTTCCGCCAGCAGGATGGTGATCACGGCGCCGAAGGTCGGGCCGAGCGAGACGAACAGGCCGCCGACGATGGCTGCGAACACCATCTGGAGCGATACCGCGATGCCGCTGACGGTGTCGGGCGTGATGAACATCTGGTACTGGCAGTAGATCGCGCCCGCAAGCGCCGTCATCAGGGCACTGAGCAGCGTGATCTTCAGCTTCTCCGCGGTGACGTCGACGCCGGCGGCGGCCGCTGCGTCCTCGTCCTCCGAGATCGCCTCCAGCGCGTAGCGGCTCATGCTGCGGTCGACCCAGTGCCAGACCACGATGCCGAACAGCCAGACCCCGAGCGCAATCAGATACCAGGTGATCTTGTCGTCGAACTGCAGTGCCAGCAGCTTGTTGCCCGAGGTACGATTCGGCGTGTATCCGAGCGAGCCGCCGGTGTAGTCGCGCGTCGCCGTGATGACCTGGAGCACGATGCCTGACAGCGCCAGCGTCACCAGAACGAAATAGTGTCCGGTGATGCGGAAGCGGAAGCACGGGTAGCCGACGATCAGCGCCAGTGCGCCGGCCGCGACCATGCTGACGGGAATGCCGATCCAGGGCGACACGCCGAGGTGGTTCCAGAGCAGCGCGGTGACATAGGCGCCGATCCCCATGAAGCCGCCATGGCCGAGCGAGACGAGGCCGAACCGCCCCATCATCGACCACGACGTATAAGCGAACGACCAGATCAGGATCAGCACCAGGATGTGCAGATGATAGGGATCGCGATAGACGAAGGGCAGCGCGACCAGCGCCGCCAGCCCAATCCCCCATGCTGCAAGCCGCCGTTGCTCGATCATCCCTTGCCCCATCATCGGCGCCTCGCGAGCAGGCCCGCGGGCCGGATGAACATCATGACGATGAAGAAGGCGAAGGCGAGCACATAGCCCCATTCCAGATCGGAGAACAGGCCGCCGAGCGAGATGATCTCGGCGAACACGAAGGCTGCGATGAAGCCGCCGATGAAATTGCCGAGTCCACCGAGCACGCAGATCAGAAAGGTGATCGGCCCGAAGGAGAGGCCGACGAAGGGATGCACGTCATATTGCAGCACCAGGAGGCAGGCGGCGAGCCCGGCCAACCCGCCGCCGATTGCAGAGGTGATGAGATAGATCCGCTTGGTGTCGACGCCCATCAGCGCCATGATCTGCCGGTCCTGGGAGATGGCGCGGATCGCGGTGCCGGTGAAGGTGCGGGTCATGAACAGATAGACCGCGACCATGCCGACCAGCGCCGCCAAAAATGACAGGAGTCGCGCGTAACTAAAGTTCATGTCGCCGAGGGCGAGCACCGGCAGGCGGATGCCGAGATTGCGGAAGTCGATGCCGAAGGCGACCGTGGCAAAGCTCTGCAGCACGAACAGCACGCCGCCGGTGGCAAGCAGCTGGTTGATCGGCGGCGCGGTCAGCAGCGGCGCGATCACGAGGTAATGCAGGGCCGCGCCGAGGATCGCGACCAGCAGGATGGTGAAGGGGGCGGCGACGAAATAGCTGACGCCGTAATACTGCACCATGAAATACATGGCGTACATGCCGATCATCACCAGCTCGGCATAGCAGATCCAGGTCACGTCGATGACGCCGAAGATCAGGTTCAGCCCGAGCGCGAGCAGCGCCAGCACGCCGCCGAGCAGGATGCCGTTGATCACGGCCTCCAGCAGGTAGATGTCGAAGATGTCCAAGAATGCCTGCATGCCCCCTCACACCCCGAGATACGCTTCCTTGACCGTGTCGCTCGCCAGCATCTCGGCGGACGTGCCGGATGCCCGGATGGTGCCCGCCTCGATCAGATAGGCGCGATCGACCACTTTCAGCACCTGCTGCACGTTCTGCTCCACGATCAGCACGGTCAGCCCGCTGGCGCGGATCCGCTTCACCAGCTCGAACACCTGCTGCACCACGACCGGCGCCAACCCCGCCGAGGGCTCGTCGAGCAGCAGCAGCTTTGGATTGGACATCAGCGCGCGGCCGATCGCGCACATCTGCTGCTCGCCGCCGGACATGGTGCCCGCCATCTGGTGGCGCCGTTCCTTCAGGCGCGGAAACAGGCCGAACACCACTTCGAGCCGATCGGCATAGTGGCTGCGCGCCTCCTTCATGAAGGCCCCCATCTTGAGATTGTCGTCGACCGAGAGCTGCGGAAACAATCGCCGGTTCTCCGGCACATGCGCAATCCCGAGGCTGACGATCTTGTGCGGCGGCGTTGCCACGACGTCGGCCCCCTCCATCCGGATCGACCCGCGCGAGGGCCGGATCAGGCCGGAGATGACACGCATCAGAGTGGTCTTGCCGGCGCCATTGGGGCCGATGACGCCGACGGCTTCGCCGGCCTTCACGTCGAGATTGACATCGAACAGCGCCTGGAACGTGCCATAGCCGGCATTGACGGCGCGGAGCTCCAGCATGCCTAGCCTCCCGCGCGGCGGCGCGCTTCGGCGGCCGCGGCCTGCGTGGTCTCGGCATCGGTGCCGAGATAGACCTCGATCACGCGCGGATCGCCCGCGACCGCGCTCGGCAAGCCTTCCGAGATCTTCTCGCCGTGATCGAGCACCATGACGCGATCGACGACGCGCATCAGCACGCCCATGATGTGCTCGACCCAGATGATGGTGATGCCGAGCTCGTCGCGGATGTTTCGCAACATGTCGGCGGCCTGATCCATCTCGGTTTCGTCGAGACCGCCGAGGCTCTCGTCGGCCAGCAGCAGCTTCGGCGCCGTGGCGAGCGCTTTCGCAAGCTCGAGCTTCTTCAACCCCGCTGCGCCGAGACCGTCGACGCTGGCATGGCGATCGGTCGGCAGGCCGACCATCGCGAGTGACCGTTCGGCCGCTTCCTCGGCCTTGACGCGGCTGTGGCGGCCCTGGCCGTAAAAGCCGGCGAGCGCGACGTTCTCGAAGATGGTCAGGCGGCGGAACGGCCGCGGAATCTGGAAGGTGCGGCCGACGCCGCTGTTGATGATCCGGTGCGGGGCGAGGCCCGCGATCTCGGAGCCGCCGAACACGATCGAGCCCGATGTCGGCGCCAGCGTGCCGGAGAGCATGTTGAAGATCGTGCTCTTGCCCGAACCGTTGGGGCCGATCAGGCCGAGGATCTCGCCCTGATCAACCCGAAACGACACGTTGTTGACGGCGGTGAAGCCGCCGAACCGCTTCACCAGCCCACTGACCTCCAGCACCAGAGCACTCCGCCGCTATTGGTTGCTGTAGGTGGTGCCTTTCGGCAGCGGCAGCACGGCTTCGCGCTGCGCCTGGCTCTTCGGCCACACCACGGAGGATTTGTCGTCGATGTACTGGATCACGACGGGGAACGAGCGCTCGTTCTGCCCGGCCATGGGGCTGCCCTCGCCGTAGAACTTCACGCCGAAGCCGAGCATGGTGCCGCCTTCGGGGATGTCGGTGTCGAGCGCCGCCTTGCGCAGCGCCTCGGGATCGACGCCGCCGTACTTCTTGATCGCGCGCGGCAGCACGTCGGCCATGAACACGTAAGTATTGGACGCGCCGATGCCGACATGGGCGGAACGGATGGCAACGCCCGGCCTGATCTTGTCGAACTCCTCGCCGACCATCTTGATCACGGGCGGAAGCTTCGGATCCATGGTCTTCTGGTTGGCGAGCCAGATCGAGATCGGGTCGGTGTTGAAGATGTAGGTGGCATCCGCCCCCATGCCTTCCTTCAACTTCTCATAGACGCCGTAACCCGCGCCATGCCCCATCAGCGCGCCGAACTTCAGGCCCTGCTCGCGGGCCTGGCGGAGCAGCAGCGCGATGTCAGGGTTGTAGCCGGTGTGGAAGATCACGTCGGGCTTGGCGCGCTTCAGCTTGGTCACCAGCGCGGAGAGATCGGGCGCGGTCGCCGAATAGCCCTCCTTCATCACGACGTTGAAGCCGGCTTTCTTCGCGCCTGCTTCGTTGCCCTTCGAGACGTCGACGCCATAGGCGCCGTCCTCGTGGATGATGGCGACGCGCAGGTCCTTTGGCTCCTTGTCGAACTTCGCCTTGGCGTTCTGCGCGATGAAGTCCATCGTCATCATGCCGAACTGGTCGCCGCTGGCCTGTGGGCGGAAAACGTATTTGTAGCCCTTCTCGTTGAACACGGCGGACGAGATGCAGGTCGTCATCCACATGAACTTCTTGAGCTGCTCGACGCGAGCGGCCACCGGCACGCACTGCGCCGAGGAGAAGAAGCCGAGCACCATGTCGACCTTCTCCTGCTCGAGCAGGCGGACGGATTCGTTGATGGCGATGTCGGGCTTGCTCTGCGCATCGGCATAGACCGCCTCGATCTTGTAGCCTTCGACGCCCGTCCTGGCGAAATGGTCGAGGATGATCTTTGCGCCGATATAGCCGAGTTCGGAACCGCCGCCGGCCAGAGGTCCGGTCAAATCAAAAACGACGCCGATCTTGATCTTCTTGTCCTGAGCCTGGGCGGCCACCGCCAGGCTCGTCGCGGATATCGCGATCACCAGCCCACGTACCAATCGGGCAGCCATGCGCAGGCGCATCAAAACCTCCCTGGACGATTGTGCATTGCATTCGTCTTGCTTTTGGTTGCCCCCATCACATGGGCAGAGCGCAGGGATGTCAAGCCTCGCGCATCAGCGCGAGGCGAACTGCTGCTCGATAAAGGCCGTGACAAATCGCGGCATGGTCGGCGTGAGATCACCCATCCCGCGCACGAGATGAATGGCCGACAATTCAGGCTCGTCCTCACGGGCGAGATTGGCTTCGATCCGGGCGCGAGCCTCGTCGCCGGGCATATCGAGGTTGAGCACCTGCATCATCGCAATCGCGGGGCCGCTGACGACGCAATACCAGTCCGGCTCGGCCTCATAGTCCGCCGCCGTCAAGCCGGTCTCTTCCTGAATTTCGCGCACGACGCTGCCGGAAATGTCCAGCGTCCCATCCCTGACATCGTCGAGATCGGGCGTCCCCGACGGGAAATAGATGCGGCCCGCGTTCGCGGTGTGCTGCGCCATCTCGCCCATCAGGAAGGCGCCGTCGGACGTGCGCAGCGCGCCCATGCCAAACCCGTTGAACACGGGCGCGCCGGGAAAGCCCCAGTCGCGCCAGGCAAGGAAGCTTGCGAAATCGGTCTCGAAATAGGTCGAGGCGAAATGGCCGTCCGTGAACACGGGATCGCACCCGAGCAGGACGCGGCCGTTCCAGATCTTCGGCCGCTCGCGCTGCTTCTCGGCAAAATGTACCGCGATCTCGGCGCGACGCTCCTCGGCGAACGGCCAGACGATCGGCCGCACGGCAAGAGCAAGCGTCGTGACGCGATGAATGACCAGTGACGTCATGAGGGGGCGTCTATCACGCCTTCGCGTCAGCTATTTGGCGTTCCCCGTGGTTTTCTTGGCCTGCTCGACATACCTGTTGGTGAAGGTCTTGCTGACGTCGATCTTGGCATTGGCCACCTCGGGCGAGCCGACGCTGAACACGGCGAGCACGGCGTCCGCGCCCTTCGGGTCCATCTTGCCGGTTTCGGAGAACATCGGGATCGTGTTCTTCAGCGCGGCGAGATAGAGATCCTTGTTCTTGCCGACCGTCTCCTCCGGCATCTTCGCCATGATCTCCTCAGGCGAATGCGAATGGATCCAGGCGAGCGTGGCGAGGATCGCGTTGGTGAGCGCCTGGGTCTCCTTCTCGTGCTTGGCAACCCAGGCCGCGGTCGAGTACAGCGCGCCGCCGGGATATTCGCCACCGAAGGTCTCGAGCGTGTCCTTCTGCGTGCGGGTGTCGGACAGGATGCGCAGATCCTTGTGGCTGCCCTGGAGCACGGTGACGGAGGGGTCGAGCATCACGGCCGCGTCGATCTGGCCCTGCTCCATCGCGGCGACCGCGGTGGCGCCGAGGCCGACGCCGATCACGGCGGCGCTGGTCGGATCGATGCCGTTCTTCTTGAGCATGTACTTCAGGAAGAAGTCGGTGGAGGAGCCGGGCGCGCTGACCCCGACCTTCTTGCCGGCGAGATCCTTGACCGACTTGATATCGTTGGTGCGCGAGGGCGCCACCACGAGCACGAGGCCGGGATAGCGGTCATAGACCACGAAAGCCTGGAGCTCCTGCTTCTTGGCAGCCAGATTGACGCAATGGTCGAAATAACCGGACACGACGTCGGCGCTGCCGCCGAGCACGGCCTTGAGCGCGTCCGAGCCGCCCTTGAGGTCGACCAGCTCGACATCGAGGCCGGCCTTGTCGTATTCGCCGAGCTGCTTGGCCAGCACCGTCGGCAAATAGCACAGGCAGGAGCCGCCGCCGACCGCGATGGTGACCTTGCTTTGCGCCGCGGCAAATCCGGTGGTGAGCGTCAGTGCGAGCAGCGCCGCGGCGAGCCTGGCAATCGTGTTCTTCATTGGTTTCCTCCGTTCGGCCGGCGGCACCATAGAGCAGCGCGACGGGCTTGAGAAGCGTGGCCTAAGGCACTGGCCATCGGCCTTTTGGCGCAATAGCATGCGGGTACAACAACAAACTCGTGATGGGGAGGATCATCCATGAATCGCCTTGCAATCGGGCTGTCGATCGCCGCCGCCTTTGCCGCCGGATGCGGCGCGAACCAGCTGCTCCGGCCGGCGCTCGCCGCCGAGAACATCACCGCGCAGATCATCCACACCGGAGAGATGGAAGGCGATGCGCTCGGGGCCGCCAACAATGTCGGCTACCGCTCAAAAATGTTCGCGAGTGCCGACGGCGCCACGATCTCGATCCAGGTCGGCAATGTGCCCAAGCACATGCATCCCAACACCAACGAGATCCAGTACATTCTCGATGGCACCGGCACGATCTGGCTCGGCGACAAGGAGGTCACGGTGAAGCCGGGCGACCTCGTCATCATTCCGAAGGGCACGCCGCATGGCGGCACCAAGCCGATCAGCGGACAGGTCAAGGCGATCGCAATCAAGACGCCGCCCCAGGCGCCCGACGACACCAAGCTGCTGGATTGAGGCTTCGCGACCGGGGGCCCGCGCCGATACGCGGGTCCCGCCTCGCGCCTAGCCTCGCCCATCCGATGCGGTCGGCCGCCACACCAACAGGCGCCGCTCCACCAGCGTGACCCCATAGTCGATCAGGATGACGAAGGCCGACAGCACGAACATGCCGGCGAATACGCCGGCGACGTCGAACACGCCCTCGGCCTGCTGAATGAGATAGCCAAGGCCCGCCGCCGAACCCAGATATTCGCCGACGACCGCGCCGACCACGGCAAAGCCGACCGAGGTGTGCAGCGAGGAGAACATCCAGGACAGCGCCGAGGGCCAATAGACGTGCCGCATCAGCTGCCGCTCGCTCATGCCGAGCATGCGGCCATTGTCGAGCACGGTGCGGCTGACCTCCTTGACGCCCTGATAGACGTTGAAGAACACGATGAAGAACACCAGGGTCACGCCGAGCGCGACCTTGGACCAGATGCCGAGCCCCAGCCACAGCGCGAAGATCGGCGCCAGCACCACGCGGGGCAGCGCGTTGACCATCTTGACATAGGGGTCGAATACAGCTGCGACCAGCGGCTGGCGCGCGAACCAGAAGCCGACCAGCACACCACCGGCCGATCCGATCACGAAGGCCAGGATCGATTCCGCCAGCGTGATGCCGAGATGCTTCCAGATCACGCCGGAGGCGAACCATTTCACGATCTGGCTGAACACGTCGAGGGGGTTGGAGAAGAAGAACGGCGGCAGCAGGATCTTGCCGAACACGGGAACGGTCGACAGCACCTGCCACAGCACGATGCAGACGACCGCGACCAGGACTTGCAGCGCGAACAGCGTCGGACGCGACATCAGACCGCCTCCGCCGCTTGGGTGGATTGCGCGTAGCCCTTCATCACCTCGTCCTTGAGCACGCTCCAGATCTCGCGGTGGAGCGCGTGGAACTCCTTGTCCAGCCGCACCTCGAAGATGTCGCGCGGGCGCGGCAGGCTCACGCGCCAGTCGCCGATGATACGCGAGGACGGCCCGGCCGACATGATCACGACGCGGTCGGCGAGCGCGATCGCCTCTTCGAGATCATGGGTCACGAACAGCACGGCCTTGCGGTCGGCATTCCAGAGATCGAGCAGCAGATTGCCCATCACCTGGCGGGTCTGTGCATCCAGCGGCCCGAACGGCTCGTCCATCAAGAGGATTTTTGGATCGCGGATCAGCACCTGCGCCAGCGCCACGCGCTTGCGCTGACCGCCCGAGAGCATGTGCGGATAGCGACCCGCGAACGCGCCAAGGCCGACGGAGGTCAGCCATTTCTGCGCGCGCGGCAGTGCCTCGGCGCGCGGCGTGCCCTTGATCTCCAGCCCGATGGCGACATTGTCGAGCGCGGTCTTCCACGGGAACAGCGCGTCGGCCTGGAACAGGTAGCCGGCATCCCGGTTCAGCCCGGCGAGTGGCCGGTCGAATATCCTGACGCTGCCCGCGGCCGGCTTCAGCAGCCCGGCCGCGACGTTGAGCAGCGTGGACTTCCCACAGCCCGTGGGCCCGACAATGGCGACGAACTCGCCTTGCGCGACCGCAAGATGCGCCTTCTCCACCGCCGTATAGACCCGCCCGTCCCCGAGCCGGAACGCAACCTTGGCATCTTCCAGCGCCACTGCCGTTGGCGTTGACATATGTTCCCTCCGAACTTGGCCCGATGCCTTAGCCGCTCGCGCGGCCAAGTTCAATCAAGGCGCCAAGCGTGCTACGCATGGGTCTTCTCATTCCCTCCCTCCGTGGGCGGGTCAGCAAGGTGAGCCCCTGCCCGATGCTGTCCAGGCCGATGATTGGCTATGCCCACGTCACCAAGAGCTTCGGCTCGCTCAAGGCCGTGGACGATCTGTCGCTCGACATCGCCGAGGGCGAGTTTGTGGCGATCGTCGGCGGCTCGGGCTCCGGCAAGACCACGCTGCTGCGGCTCGCCAACCGGCTGATCGAGGCCGATGGCGGCACCATCACGATCGAAGGCGAGGACGCGCAAAGCGTCGATCCGGTCGCGCTGCGGCGGCGGATCGGCTACGTGTTCCAGAGCGGCGGGCTGTTTCCGCATTTGAGCGTCGCCGACAATATCGGGATCACGCCGAAACTGCTGGGCGAGCCGGCGGCCGATATCGCAGCACGTGTCGACGAGCTGCTGGGTCTCGTGCAGCTCGACCGCAACGCGCATCGCAGC
The DNA here is from genome assembly GCF_000261705.1 of Bradyrhizobium genomosp. III. NCBI lineage: Bacteria > Pseudomonadati > Pseudomonadota > Alphaproteobacteria > Hyphomicrobiales > Nitrobacteraceae > Bradyrhizobium > Bradyrhizobium genomosp. III. The sequence continues at coordinate 29,069 of NZ_AJQF01000121.1, forward strand.
CGTCTGCCGGAGGCGCTCTCCGGCGGCCAGCGCCAGCGCGTCGGCGTGGCGCGGGCACTGGCGGCGAGGCCCCGCATCGTGCTGATGGACGAGCCGTTTGGCGCGCTCGATCCCCTGACCCGCGATGCCCTCGGCGAGGATTATCGTTCGCTGCATCGCAAGCTCGGCCTGACCACCGTGATGATCACCCATGACATGACGGAGGCGATCCTGCTCGCCGACCGCATCGCGGTGATGCACAGCGGACAGCTGCTCGCGCAGGGCACCCCCGCCGCGCTCTCGAAGAGCAGCGACGCTTACGTGCTGGAGCTGCTGCGTACGCCGCGGCGCCAGGTCGAGCGGCTGAACGCGCTGCTGCCACAAAGCGGTGCGGCATGAGCTTCCTCGCCGATCCACGCTGGGGCGAGGCGCTGGCGCATCTGCCCGATTATCTCGGCAATCATGTGCGGGTGAGTCTTGCCGCGCTCGCGCTCGGCCTTGCCGTCAGCCTGCCGCTGGCGATGCTGACGCGCAACCGCCCGGCGCCGCGAGCCATCCTGCTCGCAATCGCCAGCATCGTGCAGACGGTGCCGGGCCTGGCGCTGCTCGCGCTGTTCTATCCGCTGCTGCTGCTGGCCGCCTCGGTGACGCTGGCCTGGTTCGGCGTGTCCTTCTCGGCGTTCGGCTTCCTGCCGGCGATGCTGGCGCTGGCGCTCTATTCGATGCTGCCGGTGCTGCGCAACGGCATCACCGGGCTCAACGGCATCGATCCCGCGCTGATCGAGGCCGCCAAGGGCGTCGGCATGACCGCGCGGCAGTCGCTGGTCATGGTCGAGCTGCCGCTGGCGCTGCCGGTGATGATGGCGGGCATCCGCACCGCCGCGGTGTGGGTGATCGGCACCGCGACGCTGTCGACGCCGATCGGCCAGACCAGCCTCGGCAATTACATCTTCGCCGGGCTTCAAACCCAGAACTGGGTGTTCGTGCTGTTCGGCTGCTTTGCCTCGGCCCTGCTCGCGCTCGCCGTCGACCAGCTGCTCGGCCTGATCGAGAGCGGTCTGCGCCGCCGCGGCCGCGCCCGAACCGCGCTCGGCGCGGCCGGAATCGCAGCGCTGGTCGCCGCAACGCTGGTGCCGACGATGGGGCGCTCGTCGCAGGGCTACGTCGTCGGCGCCAAGACCTTCGCCGAGCAATATGTGCTGTCGGCGTTGATGAGGGACCGCCTCCAGGCCGCCGGTCTGTCCGCAACGGCGCGCTCGGGCCTCGGCTCCAGCGTGATCTTCGGGGCGTTGAAAGCCGGCGACATCGATCTCTATGTCGATTATTCCGGCACGCTCTGGGCCAACCAGCTGCATCGCACCGAGATCAAGCCGCGCGCAGAGCTGTTGACGGATTTGAAGACAAGCCTGGCAAAGGACAACATCACCCTGCTCGGCGAGCTCGGCTTCGAGAATGCCTATGCGCTGGTGCTTCCGAAGAAGCGCGCCGAGGCGCTTCATATCCGCACCATCGCCGATCTCGCCGCACACGCATCGACGCTATCGATTGCCGGCGACTACGAGTTCTTCTCGCGCCCGGAATGGGCGGCGCTGCAAAAGGCCTATGGCCTCTCATTCCGCGCCCAGCGCCAGATGCAGCCCGACTTCATGTATGCAGCGGTTGCGAGCGGCGAAGTCGACGTGATCGCCGGCTACACCAGCGACGGGTTGATCGCAAAGTACGATCTCGTCGCGCTCGACGATCCCAGGCACGCGATCCCGCCCTACGACGCCATCCTGCTGCTGGCCCCGAAACGAGCCGGCGACGAGCGGCTCAAGACAGCGCTGCAGCCAATGCTCGGCAAGATCGACATCGCCACCATGCGCGAGGCGAATCTACGCGCCAGCGGCAACGACGCGAATTCCTCGCCGGATGCGGTGGCGAAGTGGCTATGGGAGAAGGTAGGCGGGCGGTAGGCCCGGATTTCGTAGGGTGGGCAAAGGCGCGAAAGCGTCGTGCCCACCGTCTCTCAACACGCACGACGGGATGGTGGGCACGCTTCGCTTTGCCCACCCTACGATCTGACGCCGCTTGGTGAGCACCTCAGGGTGGACGGTCAAAGAGTATCGCTTGCGGCCAAAGCAAGCCGGCTACAGCCCCCTGATCATCCCCGCATTGATCAGCAGGCGGTTCAGCCGCCGCGCTTCAGCGCCGTCCTTGCAGCTGTAGAAAACGCCCTTGCAGCGGAGCATGATCTCCTTCTGCTCGGCGAAGGACGGATCGAGCGGGATGCCGGCGGCCTCCTGGATCACCAGCGGCAGATAAGGACCGTCGATCGTGTCCATCACGGCCTCGCTTCTGACCGGCTCGAAATTGACGGCATCGATCGCATAATAGGTCGCGTAGAGACGCGGATCGTAGGCGTCCAGCTTCTTGCCGAGAGCGCCCTCGTCGAGCCCGGGCTCGAGGATACCCGGTGCAAACTCAGGCTGATGATCGCCATAGCGCACGATCAGGAAGGGCTCGCCCGGGAACGTCTTCTTCAGGCCCGCGACGAACGCCTTGTATTGCTCGGCGCTGATCGCCTGCCTGCGCAGATATTCGTCGATGGAAGCCACATTGCCCGGCGCGCGCCAGTTCGGCAGCAGGTCGGGACGGAAGCGCGTCTCCCAGGGGAAATGATTGGCACCGAGATAGATGAAGGTGAACAGCGGCTTGTTGGGCGGCTGCTGGCCCATCAGCTGGAGCGCCTTGTCGTAGAAGAAGCCGTCGGGCTCGACGTCCTTGGCACCGAGGTCCTTGGCGTCGAGGAAGCGTTCGATGCCGGTCGTTATCTGGAAGCTGCGCGCGGCCATGAAGCCGCCATGGGCGGGATAGAGCGACATCGTGTCGTAGCCGCAACGGCGCAGCGCCAGCGGCAGGGCGCGGTCGACGCGGTTCGAGGCGATGCGCGTCACGAAATAGGCGAAGCGGCCGAACGAGCGCGAGGAGAGGCCTGCGAGCACGTTGTATTCGGTGAACCAGCTCGGCCCGCCATTGCTCTCGGCCAGGAACGTGCGCTGCCTGCCGTCCCAGGATTTGAAGTGGCTGCCATAGCCCTGCGGCACCTTGATGCCCTGGGCGGCGCGGATGTCGAAGCTCGATTCATCATGGATCATGATGATGTTCGGCCGGCGGCCGGCCGGATGGCAGGAATCGACCAGCGGCATGTTGAGCCGCTCGTTGGTCGCGGCGGCCGATTCCATGAAGCCGTATTGCACGAAATCGGAGACCGAGCTGACGCCGGAGCGGAAGAATTTCGACAGATAGCCGTCGTCGTAATAGCCGCGCCAGGCTTCGTCCGGATGATAGAGCGAATAGCCGACCAGCGCGGCAAGGCAGGCCAGCTTGCAGGCGAGCGCCGGCAGACGGCGGATACGGAACGGATCGAGCCACCACAGCGCATACATCAGCGGCAGCGTGACGAAGCCGGCCAGGATCACCGACCAGCGCAGATTCGGGAAGATCGTGAACAGAAACGCGACGGTGTCGCGGTCGATCATCATCAGGTCGATGAAGTTGACCGTCATCTGGACGACGTCGTGCTTGAGCCGCGACAGCAGCACCAGCACCACGACCATGGTCAGCGACAGCGCGCCGGAGAGCGCCGGCCGGCGCAGCAGCGTGATCCAGAAAAAATTGAGGATGCCCCAGGCCAGCGCGAAGGAGAGGCGCGAGCCGAAATCGGTCTCGGTCTGGTACATCAGCGCGAGCGCGGCCAGATGCGGCGCGGCAACCGCGAGCAGCCGCCAGATGCCGAGCGCGGCGACGCTGGCGAGGACGGCGGTGGCGGCAGAAGGACCTGGATTGGGCGCGGACGCCATCGACGACACGCAACAGCTGGTCCGGCGCAATGATACCTAGCCGTCTGGCCGGCCCAAGGCGGGAATAAGGGCGGCTAGGGCGTCCGGCGCAGCCGGAAAGCCTGCACCGTGTCATAAAACTGTAACTGAACGGTCAAGGACAGGCAACGCGCGCCGTGATCCGACCTTCGCTTAATGTTTCGCGGGCGGCGATGGGCCGCAGGCCGGACAGGCTGGACGGCCAACCTCGGGTCTTGGGCCGCCACCTGCTCTTCCCGTGCAAGCTGCAGCGCATCAGCACACGGCGGAGGTCGCCCGGGGCATGGTCAGGCTTCGACCGCGGGCCGGAGGCCGCGCGGCTTGCGGCCGGGGCGAACTGAGCGTCAGTCACCCCTGCGGCAGCAGCCCGAGCCGCTTGGCGATGATGCGATCGACCGTCCGTTTCGGCAGTACGGCGCCGATCAGATGGCGCAGCGGGTCGGGCGTGATCTGGTAGCGCACCTTGGGGCTTACCGCCGTCAGCGCCTCGAACACGATCTCGGCGATCCGCTCGGCCGGCAGGCCCTTCGCGCCGAGGTCCATCATGAAGGCCATGACCTTGTTCAACGCCGGCAGATAGGGCGAGTTCTGGTAAACGGACAGATCGGTCTGTTCGGCCTTGCTCCAGATCGGCGTCTTCACCGCGCCGGGGGCGACGATGATGACGTCGATGCCGAACAGCATCAATTCGCGGCGCAGGCTTTCCGAAAGTCCCTCGACGGCGTGCTTGGAGGTGCAGTAGGGCGCCGAGAGCGGATTGCCGTTCTTGCCCGCGACCGAGCTGATCATCACGATCCGCCCCTTCGGCCCCTTCAGCGACGGGTCGGCCCCGAGCAGCGGCCCGAACGCCTGCGTCGCGATCACAGGGCCGATGACGTTGATGTCCATCTGGCGGCGGAAATCATCGGCCGACAATTCGAGCACGGGGCCTGCGACCGCGATGCCGGCATTGTTGACGAGGCCGGCCAGCGTCTCGCCGCCCAGCGCCTCGCGGACTGTTCGCGCGGCAGCAAGGACCGCAGCCTCATCGGTGACGTCGAACAGCAGCGGCGCGAAATTGGCGCCGAGCTCGGCCTTGAGCCTGTCGGCATCGGCCTGCTTGCGGACGCTGCCGAACACGCGAAAGCCGCGCTCAATCAGGAATTTTGCTGTGGCCCAGCCGATGCCGGTGGACGCACCGGTGACGACGACAGATCGCATGATCTTCTCCCCTGAAGTTCACGCGATCATGCCTTGGATTCTTACCCATGTCCCGGACAAGCGCCGAGCCGGGACCCAGGAGCCGCATTGGGCCCCGGATCAGCAGCGCAACACCACAGTGCTGCGCTGCGTCCGGGGCACAACGGCTTAGTTCTTCGACTTGTCGACCAGCGCGCCCTTCTTGATCCAGGGCATCATGTCGCGCAACTTGGCGCCGACCTCCTCGATCGGGTGCTGGGCGAGCTTGGCGCGGGTCGCCTTGAACGAGGTCTGGTTGACCTTGTTCTCGAGCATCCAGTCGCGGGCGAACTTGCCGCCCTGGATGTCGGCGAGAACGCGCTTCATCTCGGCCTTGGTCTCGGCGGTGACGATGCGCGGGCCGGTGACGTACTCGCCATACTCCGCAGTGTTGGAGATCGAGTAGTTCATGTTGGCGATGCCGCCTTCATAGATCAGGTCGACGATCAGCTTCACTTCGTGCAGGCACTCGAAATAGGCCATCTCCGGCGCGTAGCCGGCTTCGACCAGGGTCTCGTAGCCGCCCTTGATCAACTCGACCAGGCCGCCGCAGAGCACCACCTGCTCGCCGAAAAGATCGGTCTCGCACTCTTCCTTGAAGGTGGTCTCGATGATGCCGGCGCGGCCACCGCCGACAGCCGAAGCATAGGACAGGCCGAGGTCATGGGCGTTGCCCGAGACGTCCTTGGCGATCGCGATCAGGCAGGGCACGCCGCCGCCGCGCTGATACTCCGAGCGCACGGTGTGGCCGGGGCCCTTCGGCGCGATCATGAGCACGTCGAGATCGGCGCGCGGGTCGAGCAGGTTGAAGTGGACGTTGAGGCCGTGCGCGAACACCAGGGCGGCGCCCTTCTTCATGTTGTCGTGCAGGTGCTCGCGGTAGATGTCGCCCTGGAGCTCGTCCGGGGTCAGCATCATGACGAGGTCGGCCCATTTGGCGGCTTCGGCGACTTCCATCACCTTGAAGCCGGCGGCTTCCGCCTTCTTGACCGAGCCCGAGTCCTTGCGCAGCGCAATGGCGACGTCCTTGACGCCGGAATCCTTCAGGTTGAGCGCATGGGCGTGGCCCTGGCTGCCATAGCCGACGATGGCGACCTTCTTGCCCTTGATCAGGTTCAGGTCGGCGTCGCGATCGTAATAAACACGCATGGGTCGTTTCCTCGTTCAGGTGGCCAGAATCGGCCGTTGGTCAGGTCTTGGCAGTGAAATTTGCGGATTTCGGGGGCTGTCTAGAGCATTTTCAGCCCCCTGGGAAACCCGTTTCTGCATGGAAAACTGCGGCATCATGCATCCATGAAGACGGGGTAGAGGGAGACCAGCAGCAGGATCGCCATCCGGATATTGAAGGCGCGGACCAGCCGCTCGGAGGTCAGGACCGGCCGCAACGCGGTACCGAACAGCGCCCAGACCACGCACGACACTGACCCCACCAGCAGGCTGATCAGGGTCTGGATCGCGATGTTGAGCGGGAATTGGGCGATGGCCGCAAAGGCGGTGATGGTGCCGATCACGATCACCCAGCCCTTGGCATTGATCCACTGGAACATGGCTGCGCCCCAGAAGGTCATCGGACGGCGACCATCACCTTCACCTGGCCTGGCCGGGCCGGACATGGCGATCACGGCAGCAAGATAAACGAGATAGGCCGCGCCGGCATATTTCAGGAGAGTCTGGAGGATCGGGTAGGCCAGGAACACCGAGCCGAGCCCGAGGCCGACGGCAGCGATCATGAAGGCGAAGCCGATGACGACGCCGACAATGTGGGGGATGGTGCGGCGGAAACCGTAGGTCAGGCCCGAAGACAGCAGCATGATGTTGTTCGGCCCGGGCGTGAAATACATCACGACCATGAAGATCAGGAAGGCGTAGAACAGCGACTGGGACATGCTCACCTCACGCCGTCTTCGGCAGCGGTTCTTCGGGTAACGCCTTGGGCCGCTTCGCCAGCACCATCACCGCGATACCGCCGATCACGGTCAGCATGCCAGCCAGCCGCAGGGGTCCGAACCGCTCGCCGAACACGATGCTGGAGGCGGCCGAGCCGACGAACGGGACCAGCAGCGCGAACGGCACCACCAGCGCGGCGGGATAGTCGCGCAGTAGCCGGCCCCAGAGCCAGTACGCGATGCTGGTCGAGATGGCGCCGATCACCAGCAGGCAGATCAAGCCGGTCAGCGACATGTGGATCAGCGACTCGAAGGTCGGCATTGGCCCGTTGACGACCAGTGCAAGCGCAAACAGCGGCAACGCGGCGGTGAGGCAGAGCCAGGCGAACAAATCGAACATCGGCGCGCCGCGGGCGCCGCGCAGCAGGAGATTGCCGACGGCAAAGCAGATCGGAGCGATCATCAGCACCGCAAATGCAGCGACACTGAAATCATAACCGACCGTGCCGCAGATCATGAGCAGGCCGATCGCCGCGACGACGATGCCGAGCGTCTGGACCGGCGTCGGCCGTTCGCCGAAGGCGATCGCGGCAAATCCGATGGTGAACAGGGCCTGGCTCTGCACCACGACGCTGGTCAGCCCCACGGGCACGCCATGGGCGATACCATAGGCCTGGCTCAGGAATTGACCGAGGAACAACGTGAAGCTGATCGCGATCAGAAGCGACCATGCGACTTTCGGCTTGGGGATGAACAGGCACGGCAGCGCGGCGATGGAAAAGCGCATCGCGGTCATCAGTTCCGGCGAAAACTCGTCGAGCGCGATCCGGCTTGCCACGAAGGCAAGCCCCCAGATGATCGCCACCAGGATGGCGATGAGGATATCGGCCGGCTTCATTGTTGTTCTCGGTTCTGCCCTGTCGTGCAGCCCTGTTGTTGTCGTCTAGCCTTGCTCGCCGGCTCTTGGTTTGCGCAGCAGATACGTGCCGTGCATCGGTGCGTGGTAATCGGCCGAGACCAGCGTGAAACCGACATCGGTCAGCATCCGCTCCATCACCCAGCCGAAGGTGGAATATTCGTCGCGCATATGCATCACCACGCCCTCGCGCGAAAAATCGTGGTTCTTGATATGGTAGTCGGCCCATTGCTCCACGTCGCGCTCGATCGCGTCGGGCATGGAGGCATAGACGATGTCGCGCAGATAGAAGCTCGCGCCCGGCTTGAGCGCGCGAAAAATCCGCGACATCGCGACCGCCTTCCAGAAATCCGGCAAATGGTGCAGCGTGAATTCGCTGACGATCAGATCGTAGGATTCCGGCCGATAGGCGAAGCTGAGCAGGCCGGCGGACTGGGTGCGCACGGGCGCCTTGCGATCACGCGCGTAGATTTCCGCAAGCGCCAGCATCGCCGGCGAGATGTCGATGGCGTCGACCTCGGCGCCCAGCAGCGCGGCTTCGGTCGCCAGCACGCCGTTGCCGCAGCCGATGTCGGCGATGCGCCAGCCGCGCTGGACTCCCAGCATTTTCAGCGCGGCGCGCGCCCGCAGATCGGCGTCGTCGTGGGCGTCGTAGATCGAGGCCACCGCGGGCTCGATCCCCATCCGGTTCCGCTCGTTATAGTACCAGTCGCGCGCCAGCATGGTTCACATCCCTTCAGGCCCGCGGCCGATCGCGGCAACACCGGTACGCGACACCTCGACGAGGCCGAGCGGGCGCATCAGGTCGATATATTGATTGATCTTGTCCGTATTGCCTGTGATCTCGAACACAAAGCTCTCGGTCGTTGCGTCGATCACGCGGGCGCGGAACGCATCCGCAAGCCTGAGCGCCTCGACCCGGTGCTCGCCCTGCCCGCGCACCTTCACCATCGCCAGCTCCCGCTCGATCGAGCGCCGGGTCTGGGTCATGTCGACGACCTGGTAGACCGGGATCATGCGGTCGAGCTGGTTCTTGATCTGCGCGATCACCATCGGCGTGCCCGTGGTGACGATGGTGATGCGCGACAGGTGCTTCTGGGCCTCGGTTTCGGAGACCGTAAGGCTTTCGATGTTGTAGCCGCGGCCCGAAAACAGGCCGATGACGCGCGCGAGCACGCCCGGCTCGTTCTGCACGAGCACGGCAAGCGTGTGCGTCTCGTTCGGATCGTGGCGCTCTTCGATGAAGTAGGCGGATGCGGGCTGGTTCATTGTCGTCCCCTCAAATGTCTCGCGTCACACCAGCGCCTTGCCGCCGGCGAAAGCCTTGGCGGTGGCCTCGTCGTTGGCCTGCTCCGGCAACAGCATCTCGTTGTGCGCCTTGCCGGACGGAATCATCGGGAAGCAGTTTTCCAGCGACGCGACGCGGCAGTCGAACAGCACCGGGCGCTTGACCGAGATCATCTCCTGGATGGCACCGTCGAGATCGCCGGGCTTGTGCACCTGGAAGCCGACGCCGCCATAGGCTTCGGCGAGCTTGACGAAGTCCGGCATCGCCTCCGAGTAGGAATGCGACAGCCGGTTGCCATGGAGCAGCTGCTGCCACTGCCGCACCATGCCCATGTACTGGTTGTTCAGGATGAAGATCTTGATCGGCAGCTCGTACTGAACCGCCGTCGACATCTCCTGCATCGTCATCTGCACCGAGGCATCGCCCGCAATGTCGATGACCAGGCTGTCGGGATGAGCGACCTGCACGCCGACCGCGGCCGGCAGGCCGTAGCCCATGGTGCCGAGACCGCCCGACGTCATCCAGCGATGCGGCTCCTCGAAGCCGAAGAACTGCGCCGCCCACATCTGGTGCTGGCCCACTTCCGTCGTGATGTAGGTATCCTTGCCGCGCGTCGCCTCGAACAGGCTCTGGATCGCGTGCTGCGGCAGGATGATGTCGTTGCTCTTCTTGTAATAGAGCGAGTTGCGGGCGCGCCACTGCGCGATCTGCTGCCACCACGCCTTGATGTCGGGCTTCTTCGCCTCCGCCTTGAACACCTGGAGGATGTCGCCGAGGATGTTGCCGCAATCGCCGATGATCGGCACGTCGACGCGGATGTTCTTGTTGATCGAGGACGGGTCGATGTCGATGTGGATCTTCTTCGAGCCCGGCGAGAACGCGTCGACGCGGCCGGTGATGCGGTCGTCGAAACGCGCGCCGACGCACAGCATGACGTCGCAATCATGCATCGTCATGTTGGCTTCGTAGGTGCCGTGCATGCCGAGCATGCCGAGCCAGTTCTTGCCCGACGCAGGGTATGCGCCGAGACCCATCAGCGTCGAGGTGATCGGAAAGCCGGTGACCTCGACCAGCTCGCGCAGCAGCCTGGTCGCCTCGGGGCCGGAATTGATGACGCCGCCGCCGCTGTAGATCACGGGGCGCTTGGCATGGGCGAGCAGCGCCACGGCCTTGCGGATCTGGGTCGCATCGCCCTTGACGCGCGGCGCGTAGGAGCGGTGCACGTCGGATTTGCGCGGCGGATGATAGGTGCCGGTCGCAAACTGCACGTCCTTGGGAACGTCGACCAAGACGGGGCCGGGACGGCCCGTGGTCGCAACGTAGAACGCCTCGTGCAGCACTTTTGCGAGATCGTTGACGTCGCGCACCAGCCAATTGTGCTTGGTGCAGGGACGCGTGATGCCGACGGTGTCGCATTCCTGGAACGCGTCGTTGCCGATCAGATGGGTCGGCACCTGGCCGGAGATGCAGACCAGCGGGATCGAGTCCATCAGCGCGTCGGTGAGCGGCGTCACCATGTTGGTGGCGCCGGGGCCGGAGGTCACCAGCGCAACGCCCGGCTTGCCGGTCGAGCGCGCATAACCCTCGGCGGCATGGCCCGCGCCCTGCTCGTGACGGACCAGGATGTGCTGGACCTCGCTCTGCTGGAAGATCTCGTCGTAGATCGGAAGCACCGCGCCGCCGGGATAGCCGAAAATGTCGGTCACGCCGTGATCGATGAGCGCGCGGACGATCATCGCGGCGCCGGTCATCTGGTTCGGATCGTGGCTCTTGTCGCTCATTGGCTTGCTCCGGATGCGCTGTTGTCAGCGGCTTCGTTCGTGTCGGGTTCGGGAAATAAAAAAGGCCCCGAAGAGGGCCCATGCACACCGCCTGTCATGTGGATGGCAGCTAGCCACCCCCGGCGGTGTGCCTGGGTACGACGGCGATAAGGAGTTTGGTAATAATGTTACGCATGGCAGGTGCCCGGCTTCCCAAAGGTTGCGCGAAACATAGCGGCCAAAGCCTGGATGTCAAGGCGATGCGGCCGTTCCCGCGCGATTTTGCAAGTGTAGCGGTGTTCCCCGGGTTCGGCGAGAGGTAAATTCGGGAACCCGGACAGAAAAGCGCCTCAGGCGGGGTCGCGGGCCGCGTTCACGATAGCGACGAGCCATCCCCTCGCCTCCCCGGGCTTCACCCATTCGAACTCAGGCAATTGGTGCCGGAACCAGGTGAATTGCCGCTTGGCATAGTGGCGGGTGTCGGCGCGGCCGATTCCTGCGGCGTCCTCCAGGCTGAGCTCGCCGCGCAGATGCCGCATCAGGGCCGGCACGCCATGAGCCTTCATCGCCGGCAGCAGCGGATCGAGATGCCTGGCGGCGAGCCGCTCGACCTCCCTCAACGCGCCGGCGCCCAGCATGGCGTCGAAGCGGGCATCGATGCGGGCATAAAGCTCGTCCCGTTCGGGCGCGAGAAACACCGCGCGAAAACTGTCCTTCGGCAGCAGCGGCGGCTGGCCCTCCCGGTGCCAGTCGAGCAGCGAACGGCCGGTCGCCTCGACCACCTCGAGCGCGCGCGCGATCCGGGTGCGGTCACGCAGGTTCAATCGCCCGGCCGCACTGGGATCACGACGCGCCAGTTCCGCATGCAGCGCCTCCGCACCGTTGCGTTCCAGCCGCGCGCGCACGTCCTCGCGTATCTCGGCAGGAATTGGCGGCACCACGGAGAGCCCCGCCGTCAGCGTCTTGAAATAAAGCCCGGTGCCGCCGATGAAGATCGGCAGACGGCCTTCCGCTTTCGCCTCGTCGAGCGCCTTGGCGGCATCACTCACCCAGGCGCCGGCCGAAAAATTCACGGCTGCATCGACATGACCGTACAGGCGATGCGGCGCGCGCGCTTCCTCGCTTTGTGTGGGGCGCGCCGTGATGATCCGCAGGTCGCGATAGACCTGCATGGAATCGGCGTTGATGACGACCCCGCCCGTGCTGAGGGCAAGCTCCAGCGCCAGCGCCGACTTGCCGCTGGCGGTCGGGCCTGCGATAAGCACGGCCTTGCCAACATGGCTTCTGCTGACTTGCCCCTCGCTCACGAAAACCTCAAATGTCCCTCGTCGCCACGCTGATCTGCAATCCCGACAATCCCGCGCTCGACTCGACCATCGTCGATGGCGCCCGCGCCGTGCTGCCCCAGGCGGCGCCCGCGCACTGGCTGTTCGACGGGGTTGCGGTCGACATTCCCTTCGGCGCCGACAGTAACCTCGAAGGCGACCGTCACGCCATCGAGGAGCGGCTCCGTGAGCTTCGCGGCGACCTGCCCGTCGACATCGTCGTGCAGCCAGTCGGCGCCCGGCGCAAGAAGCTTTTTCTCGCCGACATGGATTCCACCATGATCGGCCAGGAATGCATCGACGAGCTCGCCGATCTCGTCGGGATGAAGGCCCACGTCGCCGCCATCACCGAACGCGCCATGCGCGGCGAGATCGAGTTCGAGCCGGCGCTGCGCGAGCGCGTGGCGCCGCTGAAGGAGCTGCCCGCCGGCGTGGTCGACGAGGTGCTGGCCAAGCGCATCACGCTGACCCCGGGCGGCCGCGAACTGGTCGCGACCATGCGCGCCCACGGCGCCTATACCTGCCTCGTCTCCGGCGGCTTCACGCTGTTCACGACCGCAGTCGCCGCCAAGATCGGCTTCCAGGAGAACCGCGCCAACGAGCTCGTCGTGCGCGACGGCAAGTTCACCGGCGAGGTGAAGGAGCCGATTCTGGGCCGCGCGGCAAAGCTCGCGACGCTGGTGGATCTGATGGAGTCGTTCGATCTCGACGACATCGACTCGGTCGTGGTCGGCGACGGCGCCAATGATCTCGCCATGATCCAGGCCGCGGGGCTGGGCGTCGCCTATCACGCCAAGCCGGCCGTGGCGGCTGCGGCTGCGGCGCGGATCGACCACGGTGATCTCACCGCGCTGCTGTATGCGCAGGGGTATCGGCGGGACGAGTTCGTGGAGGGGTAGCCTCTCTCGCGGCGCGCTCCGCACCCGTAGGGTGGGCAAAGGCGCGCTGGCGCCGTGCCCACCATTCTTGCTGCGGCGGTGGAAAGACGGTGGGCACGCTTTCGCTTTGCCCACCCTACGGGACCACGCCCGAGACTACTGCACGCTCAGCGCCACGAACCGCAACTCGCCGTCGGCGTTCGACACCAGCAGCAGCACCGACTTCTTGCCGTCCTTCTTGAGCTGGTCGACCCGCTTCTGGATGTCCGCGCCACTGGAGACGGCCTCCTGCGCCACCTCGACGATGACGTCGCCGGCGGAGAGGCGCTTCTCGGCGGCGTCGGAATTGGCGTCGACATTGGTGACGACCACGCCCTTGACGCTCTCCTTGATCTTGTAGCGGGTGCGCAGATCCTTGTTCAGCGCCGCAAGATCAAGGCCGAGCGCCTTCTGCGTCACCGGCTTCTCGGGCGCGGGCTCGTCGGTCTTCACCGCGGCCTGCACCTTCTCGGGATCCTGGAGACGGCCGAGCGTGACCTTCTTGGTTTCTTCCTTGCCCTTGCGGATGATGATGACGTCGACTTCCTTGCCGACCGCCGTATCGGCGACGACGCGGGACAGGTCCTTCGGATCCTTGACGTCCTTGCCGTCGAACTTGACGACGACGTCGCCCGGCTCGATGCCGGCCGGCTTGGCCGGGCCCTTGTCGTCGACGCCCGCAACCAGCGCGCCGCGCGCCGGCTTGATGTTGAGGCTTTCGGCGATCTCGTCGGTAACACTCTGGATCCGCACCCCTAGCCAGCCGCGGCGCAGCTCGCCGAACTGACGGAGCTGGTCGACGACGCCCGCGACCGTCTTCGAGGGCACGGCGAAGCCGATGCCGATCGAGCCGCCGGAGGGCGAGATGATCAGCGTGTTGACGCCGATGACGTCGCCATCGAGGTTGAACAGCGGACCGCCGGAATTGCCGCGGTTGATGGATGCGTCGGTCTGGATGTAGCTGTCATAGGGACCCGAGGAAATGTCGCGGTTCTTGGCCGAGACGATGCCGGCCGTCACCGTGCCGCCCAGGCTGAACGGGTTGCCGATCGCGACCACCCAGTCGCCGAGACGCAGCTTGTCGCTATCGCCGAACTTCACCGCGACCAGCGGCTTGGTCGGCTTGAACTTCAGCACCGCAAGGTCGGTCTTCTTGTCGACACCGACCAGCTCGGCCTTGATCTTGGTACCGTCGTTGAGGATGACGTTGATCTCGTCGGCATCCGCGATGACGTGGTTGTTGGTGACGACGACGCCTGATGTGTCGATGATGAAGCCGCTTCCGAGCGAGTTGGTCTTGCGCGGCAGCGGGCCGCCGTCTCCGCGCTCGCCACCCTTGCTGCTGCCGCCCGGACCTTTGCGGTTCTTGAAGAAGTCGTCGAAGAACTCCTCGAAGGGCGAGCCGGGCGGCAATTGCGGCATGGCGTTGCTGCCGCCGCCCTTGGCTTCGACGGTCTGCGAGGTCGAGATGTTGACGACCGCGTCGATCACCTTCTCGGCGACGTCGGCGATGCCCTCCGGTCCGCGCGCATAGACCGGCGTGCCGAACGCGCTGAAAGCAGCGACGGCGAGCGCGGCCAGCCCAATTCGCACACCAAGTCGCGAGCGGGACGGGGCAATGGTGGCAGCGGTCATTGTGATCTCCAGAGAGAGGGATTCGGCGCCAGACTGCGCTTGACGGGAGGACGGCGCAAGCGCGGAGCTTAACGGGCCTCAGAACCCCGATAATACGGCGAAAACCGGTCTGTCGCCTTCACTTTGGCGTTGGCGCGACGCCTAAATGGGGCGCCGCATAACCCAGATCAGGACCAGGCCGACGACGGCCGAACCGATCCCGACCGCCCGCAGGATGTTGTCCGGCGTGGCGATGGCGCTCTTCATGGCCTTGCGCATCCAGTTAGGACTTGCCGCGAACATCAAGCCTTCCAGCACGAACAGGATGCCCAAGCCGATGAGGAAGTCGGCGAACGCAATGGACCTCATCGGATTGGAACCTCCCGTTATGCTGTTCTTGTCTGGACGAAGGGCGGCGAGATCCGCCGCCCTTTGTCTAGCTTACGGCTTCGCCGGCGTCTCGTTCGCCGTCTTGCCGGACGGGTTACTGAAGTACCGGAAGAAATCCGAGTCCGGCCGCAGCAGGAAGCGGGTGTCGTTCGACTTCAGCCCGTTCTCGTAGGCCGTCATCGACCGGTAGAAGGCGAAGAAGTCGGCATCCTTGCTGTAGGCTTCGGCGAACAGGCGGTTGCGCTCGGCATCGCCCGCACCCCGGGTCTGCTCGGCCTGCGAATTCGCTTCCGCGACGATGACGGTCGCCTCACGATCGGCCTTGGACTTGATCTCCTGGGCCTTCTGGCCGCCCTGTGCGCGGAACTCGGCCGCCTCGCGCTCGCGCTCCGTCTTCATACGTTGATAGACCGCCTGGCTGTTCTGCTCCGGCAGGTCGGCGCGGCGGATCCTGACGTCGACGACCTGGATGCCGTAGCCGTCGGCCTCGCGATCGAGCTGGTCGCGGATGCGCTGCATCAGCTTCTCGCGGTCGTCGCGCACCACGTTGATGAAGGTGACCTCGCCCAGCACGCGGCGCAGCGCCGCGTTCAGGAGCGTGGTGAGCTGGATGTTGGCAGCCTGGATCGAACCGACGCTCTGATAGAAGCGCAGCGCGTCCTTGATGCGGTAGCGCGCGAAGGCGTCGACCACGAGCCGCTTCTGATCGGAGGCGATCGCTTCCTGCGACGGGTTCTCCAGGTCGAGAATCCGCTTGTCGATGTTGATCACCGAATTCCACGGCGCCTTGAAGTGCAGGCCGGGTGCGGTGACGACGTCGACGGGCCGGCCGAACTGCAGCACGATGGTCTGCTCGGTCTGCTGCACCGTGAATAGCGACATGTAGCCGACGATCACGACGAGCAGGAGCCCAAGCAGGGTGACGATACCTGTGACCGGGGACCTCATCGGCTACCTCCGCTCGACTGCGGACCGGTGGTAGGCGGCCGCTTGGTCGTCAGTTCGCCGAGCGGCAGATAGGGCACGATGCCCTGGCCCGAGGGCCCGCCGTCATAGACCAGCTTGTCCGCGCCGCCCAGCACGCGCTCCATCGTCTCCAGATAGATCCGTTCACGCGTCACGTCGGGCGCCTTCTTGTATTCCTCGTACACCTTCAGGAAGCGCGCGCTCTGGCCCTTGGCCTCGGCAACCGCCTGCTCCTTGTAACCTTCGGCGGCTTGCATGATCTGCGCCGAGCGTCCGCGCGCCTGCGGCACCACCTGGTTGGCGTAGGTCTGTGCCTCGTTCTGCAACTGCTCGAGATTGGCGCGCGCCGCCTGGACGTCGCGGAAGGCGTCGATCACCTGCGCCGGCGGATCGACCTTCTGCATCTGCACCTGGCTGACCTGAATGCCGGCGCCGTAGCTGTCCAGAGTCTTCTGGATCAGCTCCTGCACGCCCTGCTCGGTGACGTTGCGCGCGCCGGTGAGGATCGGCTGGATCTGCGAGCGGCCGATCACCTCGCGCATCGCGCTCTCGGAGACCGCCTTCACGGTGCCTTCGGGATTCTGGATGTTGAAGAGGAAGTCGCCGACGCCATCCGGCTTGATGCGCCAGAGCACGGTGAAGTCGACGTCGACGATGTTCTCGTCGCCGGTCAGCATCAGGCTCTCTTCCGGCACGTCACGAATGGAGCGGCCGCGCCGCGCCGGATCGTCGATCAGCGTCATGCCGATGGAGATGGTGTTGACGCGCAGCGCCTTGGGCAGCAGCACTGTCTCGATCGGATAGGGTAGATGATAGTTCAGGCCCGGCTGCACGGTGCGAACATGCTTGCCGAAGCGCAGCACGACGCCGAGCTCTTCGGACTGCACGCGGAAGAAGCCCGACAGCAGCCAGAACGCGACGATCAGCAGCACGATCAGCGTGATGCCGATGCCGGAGAAATAGCCTCCCGGCATGATCTGCTGGAGGCGGTCCTGGCCGCGCCGCAGAAGGTCTTCCAGATCCGGCGGCCTCGGCCCGACCGGTTGCGGGCCTGAGCCCCATGGTCCCTTCGGACCCGAGCCCCATGGGCCACCGCCCTGATTCTTCCACGGCATTCGACGCTCTCCTCGGCAGGGTGGAATTGCCCCCGCCCGCTTTGTCCGGTCCGGCTTTATAGGGGACAGGCAAGTCCCTTACAACGCAGCGGTGCCCGTCTTCCGAGCTATGCTCGGGCACGAAAAAGTCAATGTAAACATTGACGAAAGCGGTTAATGGCCGCGCCGCCGACGATATGTCACATAGGAGAAGTCGGCGCTGTCGTCGGGGCCGGCAGCATGGCGGATTCGTTCAACCTCGTCCCATTCCGCCTTGTCGATGTCGAAACGCGTGTCGCCTTCGGGGCGCGCGTGCACTTCGGTGACTTCGAGGCGATCGGCCCGATCGAGCCATTGCCGATAGATCTCGGCGCCGCCGATCACCGCGATCTCGGTGACCGAACGCCGCAGGGCGTCGCCAAGCGCAACCGCGCCGGCATCCGCGGCCGATGTCGTGACAATGGCGCCGTTGGCGCGATAGGCCGCATCGCGCGTGATCACGATGTTGGTGCGGTCCCGCAGCGGCCGGGGCAAGGATTCGAAGGTCTTGCGGCCCATGACCACGGGCTTGCCGATCGTCAGCGCCTTGAAGCGCGCCATGTCGGATTTCATGCGCCACGGCATGGCGTTGCCGGCGCCGATGACGCCGTTCTCCGCGATCGCGACGACGAAGACGATCTCCATCAGGGCGCACTCCCGGCAAGCCGCGTCAGCGCCGGCCCGGTGACACGGCACAGCGTCCAGTCGTCCATCATGACCGCGCCGAGCGACTTGTAGAACGCGATCGACGGCGCGTTCCAGTCGAGCACCGCCCATTGCAGGCGGGACCAGCCGTTCTCGACGCATTCCTTGGCGAGATGGACCAGCAGCGCCTTGCCGAGGCCCCTGCCCCGGTGCGACGGCCGCACGTAGAGATCTTCGAGATAGATGCCATGGCGGCCGCTGAACGTGGAGAAATTCGCAAACCACACCGCGAAGCCGACCGGCTCGCCGTCCCACTCGGCGATCGCGCAATAGAGTTGCGGTCTCTCGCCGAACAGCGCGTCAGCGATGTCGGCCTCGGTCGCCTCGACCTCGTGCGAGAGCTTTTCGTATTCGGCGAGTTCTCGGATGAAAGCGAGAACGAGCCCGGCTTCGCCCGGGCGCACACGGCGGATGTTGAGCGACATCGGCGCTAAACCGCGACTTCCGCCTTGATGTGCGGATGAGGGTCGTAGCCGACGAGCTCGAAATCCTCAAAGCGGAAGGAGAAGATGTCCTTCACATCGGGATTGATCCGCATCACCGGCAGCGCGCGCGGCGCGCGCGTGAGCTGAAGCCGGGCCTGCTCCAGATGGTTGGAATAGAGATGGGTATCGCCGAACGAATGCACGAAGTCGCCGGGCTTCAGGCCGGTGACCTGCGCCACCATCATGGTCAGCAGCGCATAGGAGGCGATGTTGAAGGGCACGCCGAGGAAGACGTCGGCCGAGCGCTGATAGAGCTGGCAGGACAGCTTGCCGCCTGCGACGTAGAACTGGAACAGGCAATGGCATGGCGGCAGCGCCATCTTGTCGACCTCGGCTGGATTCCACGCCGAGACGATCAGGCGGCGCGAGTCCGGATTGCGCTTGATCATGTCGACCACGTTCGCAATCTGGTCGATGCTGCGGCCGTCAGGCGCCGGCCAGGAGCGCCATTGATGACCATACACCGGGCCGAGATCGCCATTGGCGTCCGCCCATTCGTCCCAGATGGTGACGCCGTTATCGCGCAGATATTTGATGTTGGTGTCGCCCTTCAGGAACCACAGCAGCTCGTGGATGATCGCCTTCAGCGGCAGCCGCTTGGTGGTCAGCATCGGGAAGCCGGCCGACAGATTGAAGCGCATCTGATGGCCGAACACCGAGAGCGTGCCGGTACCGGTCCGGTCGGTCTTTTCGGCGCCGTCTGAAAGAATCCGCTCGAGCAGGTCCTGATACTGGTGCATGTGCGACTGAGCCTTTGGGGAGCCGGCGAACTTAGCGGCCGCCCCCGCGCTGCAACAGCGGCGATTCGCTGTCCGCTCCGATTATACCCGGAAAAGTGAGTCCTCCCGGCGCAAACGACAAGGGGCGGAACTTACGTCCCGCCCCTTGCCCTATCAGCTTGATCGCATTGCCTAAGTTGCCGGCTTCAGCACCGGGGTCCATTTCGCGATTTCGTTCTTCACGAGGGTGGCCAGCGCCTCCGGCGTCCGCTCCGCGGGACCCGGGATGACGCTGCCGAGCTCGAGCAGGCGCTTCTTCACGGTCTCGTCGTCGAGCGCCTTGTTGGCCGCAGCGTTCAGGCTGGCCAGGATCGCCGGCGAGGTTCCCTTGGGCGCGAACATCGCATTCCAGGCCTGGGCCTGGAATTTCGGCAGGCCCGCTTCTGCCGTCGTCGGCACGTTCGGAAGCGACGGATTGCGCTCCGGCGTTGCGATCGCATAGGCCTTGATGGTGCCGGCATTGATCTGCGGCACGGCATTGACGATCTGGTCGCACATGTAGTCGACCTGCCCCGCCACCAGCGCGTTCATCGCAGGTCCCGTGCCGTTGAAGGGCACGCCGACCGGCTTGATGTCGAGGATCGAGTGCAGCAGCTCGCAGGAGACGTGCGAGACCGAGCCGACGCCGGCATGGGCAGCGTTCACCTTCTCGGCGTTGGCCTTCACATAGGCCACGAACTCCTTCAAATCCTTCGGCGGAAAGTCCTTGCGCGCGAGGATCAGGATCGGGGTACCCGCGAGCAGCGCGATCGGCTCGAAGTCCTTCTCGGGATGATAGGCGAGCTTGGGATAGAGCGGCATGGAGGCGGCATGCGTGCCCATATGCCCGGTGATGAGCGTATAGCCGCCATTGGCCGCGCGCGCGGCGCGGGTGGTTGCGGTGGTGCCGCCGGCGCCGACCACGTTCTCGATGATGATGCTCTGTCCCAGCGTCTGCGCCATATGCCCGGTGACGATGCGCGAGATCACGTCAGTCGGTCCGCCAGCCGCGAACGGTACGATCATGGTGATGCTGCGCGTCGGATAAGTCTGCGCATCGGCCGGCACAGCAAAAGCGCACAGCGAGGCGAGCGCTGCGGCACATGCGCTCGTGAGCGCGCGAATGAAGGTCATGTCGATCCCCGTCGTTCCCTTGGACACAAGCAAAATGCCGGCCCAAAGGCCGGCATTTTCATTTCACGAAGCCGTAACACAAGTCGATTCGACTTCCGAATGCGGCGCGCCGACGCAGGCGACGGCGCCGACTCAGGAGCCACCTAGTTCTCGGACTCCGTGAACACCTGGTCGCGCTTCGACCGCAACACAGGCAGCACCGTAAGCAGCAGCAGGCTCGCCGCGATCGCGAGCAGCACCGCCGACAGCGGACGCGTCAGGAACACGCTCCAGTCGCCACGCGAGATCAGCAGCGCACGGCGCAGGTTCTCTTCCATCAGCGGTCCGAGCACCATGCCGAGCAGCAGCGGTGCCGGCTCGAAATCGTGCTTGATCAGCCAGTAGCCGACGAGACCGAACACGCCGGCAAGGATGACGTCGACCGGCGCGTTGTTCACCGAGTAGATGCCGATCGCGCAGAAGATCACGATCGAGGGGAACATCAGCCGGTACGGCACGCGAAGCAACCGGACCCAGATTCCGACCAGCGGCAGGTTGATGATGATCAGCATCAGATTGCCGATCCACATCGAGGCGATCATGCCCCAAACGAGGTCGGGCTGCTTCTGCATGACCTGCGGACCCGGCACGATGCCATGGATGGTCATCGCGCCCACCATCAGCGCCATCACCGCGTTCGGCGGGATGCCGAGCGTCAAGAGCGGGATGAAGGAGGTCTGCGCCGCAGCGTTGTTGGCGCTTTCCGGCGCCGCCACGCCCTCGATCGCACCGCGGCCGAACCGCTTCGGATCCTTCGCGAGCTTCTTCTCGAGCGTATAGGCCGCGAACGAGGCGATGACCGCGCCGCCGCCGGGCAGGATGCCGAGGATCGAGCCGAGCACGGTGCCGCGCAGGATCGGCGGCGTCGAGTCGATCAGATCCTTCCTGGTCGGCATCAGGCCGGTGATCTTCTGCTGCACGAGGTCGCGGTTCATCTCGGCACCGGCGTCGAGATTGCGGATGATCTCGGCAAAGCCGAACACGCCCATCGCCACCGTCGCAAAGCCCAGGCCGTCGGCGAGCTCCGGAATGTTGAAGGCCATGCGCGAGGCGCCGGTCTCGATGTCCGAGCCGACCATCGACAGCAGCAGGCCGAACACGATCATCGCGATCGCCTTCAGCACCGAGCCCTTGGCCAGCACGACCGCAAAGATCAAGCCGAGCACCATCAGCGAGAAATACTCGGCCGGGCCGAACGCCAGCGCGAGCTTGGTCAGCGGCGCGCCGAGCACGGCAATCAGCACGGTCGCAACGCAGCCGGCGAAGAACGAGCCGATCGCCGCGATCGCCAGCGCCGGGCCGGCGCGGCCCTGCTTGGCCATCTGGTGACCGTCGATGGCGGTGACGACCGATGTCGCCTCACCTGGAATATTGACCAGGATCGACGTGGTCGAGCCGCCATACTGGGCGCCGTAATAGATGCCGGCGAGCATGATCAGCGCGCCGACCGGCGGCAATCCGAAGGTGATCGGAAGCAGCATCGCGACAGTGGCGATGGTGCCGATGCCCGGGAGCACGCCGACCAGGGTGCCGACCAGCGCGCCGATCAGGCACATCAGCAGGTTGATCGGGGACAGCGCGACGGCAAAACCGTGAGCGAGGTTGGCAAAGATATCCATCACACCCTCACTGGATCAGGAAACGCGGGTACATCGGCATCGGCAGCCCGAGCACGTAAGGAAAGAGGATCGCGCAGCCGATCGTCAGGCAGGCGCCGACGATGGCGGCCTCCAGCCAGCGCGTCTCATGCGACCCCGTCGCGGCGATCATGAAGCTCGCAAAGGCCGTGACCACGAGGCCGAGCGGCCGGATCGCCAGCGCGAAAAACAGGATCGCGGCCATCACGAACATCGGCCCGCGCCACGAGTAATGGGCCATCGCCGGCCCATCGGTCAGAAGTCCGGTCAGGGCGATGCCGGCGGACAAGGCCACCAGCAGTCCGCCGAACATCCGCGGCGCGGTGCCGGCGCCGAAGGAGAAGCCGCGCATCCCCTGCAGATCGCTCGAGGCCCACAGCGCAAACAGGGCCAGCGCCATCAGGATGACCCCGCCGACATAGTCCTGCGCCGACTTGATGGTCATGAACAGCGTGACGATCGCCACCGCAAAGATCGGATAGGAATAGATCAGCGCGAGCAGCACCTCGGACGACGCCTTCTTGGTGTCACCGGTGGCCGCTCCCATCAACGTACCGGGCGCACCGACGAGCAACGCGGTGGCGTGGCTGATCACGACCGTGGCCGGGCCGCGGCCCGCGCCCCAACCGAAAATCGTCCCTATCGACCAGATGAATTCGAAAATCTGCGGCGCAATCGCCAGCAGACAGAAGCCGAGCGCCACCGATGTGTTTCGGGTGGCAGTCGCCGAGTGGCCCATCGTATCGGCCATGCATGTCTCCTCCGCGACCCGTAAGTCACGAGCACTGTTGTTCTAAATCGGCTGGAAATGGATCCCCCGCCCGACCACTGCCTAGCGATTTTCATTACACAATGCCAGCAAAACCCAACAGTCCCCCGGCGAGCAGGAGCCAGAGTGGATTGATGCGCGAGACCGAGGCGATCACCGCAACCATTGCGGTCAGAAGCACTGCAGCAATTGTGCGATCGGTCGACTGGGCCAGGATCAGGGCACTCGCCGCCATCAATCCGATCGAAAGCGGAACCAGTGCAGCCTGGATCAAACCGGGCCAGCGCGATTTGCTGGGCCGATTCAGGAGGCGGCTGACATAATAGGCAAGCAACGCGGTCGGCAGGCACATCGCCAGCGTCGCCGCCAGCGCGCCGGGGATGCCGGCGACGGCATAGCCGATTAACGTCACGATAAGCACGTTCGGACCTGGCGAGAGCTGCGCGATCGCATAGGCGTCGGTGAACTGCTTATCGGTCATCCAGTGATGCACCTCGACCGCAATGCGGTGCATCTCGGGCACCGCCGCCGCGGCGCCGCCGACGGCGAACAGCGACATTAGTCCAAAGGTGGAGATCAGCGCCCAGATCGGATTCTCAGGCTTCATGCTGCTACTTTCCGCCGCAGGAAAAAAGTGGCGCCGACACTGATGGGGATCGCGACCAGCAGCACCGCCGGAAGCGGCAGGCGGAGCACGCCGATGGCGAGGAACACGCCGGCCATCAGGATCAGTGCGAGGGGATCCGTCCTCTTCAGCAGCGGCGTCATCATGCGGAACACTACCGCGATCAAGAGACCGACCGCCGCGCAGCAAATGCCGGCGAGGCTGCGGCGCAGCACGTCAAGGTCACCGTAACGGGCGTAGATGATCGCAAGCACCGTCATGATCAGCGTCGGCGGCAGCAACAACCCGGCAAAGGCGGCAAGCCCGCCCGCGATGCCGCGCAGCCTTGATCCGAACACCATGGACAGATTGACGATGTTGGGTCCGGGCAGGAAATGACAGAGCGCAAAAGTCTCGTTGAACTCGTCCGCATTCATCCAGCGGTGCTGCTCGACGATCGCCCGCCGGGCAAACACCAAGACCCCGCCGAAGCCGGCCAGCGACATCCGGGCAAAGGCCAGGAACAGCGCGAGCAGGCCGGGCGACGCGGCGCCGGCGGCCGGTTGATCCGGCATCTGATCTGGTTGGGCCGCCGGTGCGGAATCGTCGGGCATCACAGGAGCTTAGAGGGCCGGTCGCCACGCCGCCAAGCTCCTGCCCTGCCCGTCCGGAACCTATCCAAAGGGAACCGTGGGATCGCCGCGCGAAACACCTGTCATTCGAAACCTTTGCGCCCTATATTGGGGCTGCCGGTTCGCCGGCTATGGAAATAAACGGTCGTCGCAATAAACCATTCGGACCCGGGGGCGGTACCCGGCGCCTCCACCAAAACCCACCAACCGGTCATCCCGAAGCGGGCTTTGGCGGGGGCGAAATAGGATCGACGAGGGCGTAAAGGGCGTACTTTTTCCCGGTATTGTTCCGCCGTTATCGGGCTACTGCAATAGTTGCCAACGACAACTTTGCTCCGGTTGCTCAGGCTGCGTAACGCAGTTTGAAAGACCATCTTAAAGTCCTAACGGGTTAGCTCCGTTAGGCGGGGTTCGGAGGCACCTGGCAACAGAAGCCTCCACTTTACTCTTGATTTCTTCCCCGGCGGGGACTCCTGCTGACCCGTCAGGCGCGGTACTATTGCGGCTTGGCGAGTCGGCACGGTCCGGCTTCGGGGATGCAACAGGACCACCATGGCGACCGATCATATCCGATACGATGTGCTGGCCCGCGACGCGCTGCGCGGCGTGCTGCGGAAGGTGCTGACCGATGCCGCGGCCCAGGGCCTGCCGGGCGAGCACCATTTCTTCATCACCTTCGTGTCGAAGGCCGAGGGCGTGAAGTTGTCGTCGCGGCTGCTGGCGCAATATCCGGAAGAGATGACGATCATCCTGCAGCATCAGTTCTGGGACCTGACCGTGCTCGAGGACCGCTTCGAGGTCGGCCTGTCCTTCGGCGGCATTCCGGAGCGGCTGATCGTGCCGTTCAGCGCCATCAAGAGCTTCCTCGATCCGTCCGTGAAGTTCGGCCTGCAGTTCGACACGTCTGACGTCGCCGAGGTCGCGCCCGAGACGCTGCCGACAGCTCCCGCGCCATCGGCCGCCGCCGTGCAGACGCCCGCCCCTGAAACGGCGGAAAGCACGGAGGAGCCGGCGGCCCCGAACCAGGGCGGCGCCGAAGTCGTGCGGCTCGATCGTTTCCGCAAGAAATGATCTAGGTTGGACCCGAACCCGTCGCACGCGGCCGAACTCCCTATATAGAGAAGCACACGAAAGAGCCGCGCGGTGTTTCGCGCGGCAGAATGGATGTGCTCATGGCCAAAGCCGCCCGCGCGAAGACCGCCCGCCCCACCACCCGCATCGAGACCGACAGTTTCGGTCCCATCGAGGTCCCTGCCGACCGCTATTGGGGCGCGCAGACCGAACGCTCGCGCCAGAACTTTCGCATCGGCACCGACCGCATGCCGATCTCGCTGGTGCACGCGCTCGGCATCGTCAAGCTCGCCGCGGCACAGTCCAACCTCGAGCTCGGCCTGCTCGACCGGCGCCGCGCGGGCGCCATCATCCGCGCCGCCCGCGAGGTGATCGAGGGCAAGCTCGATGACCATTTCCCGCTCGTCGTGTGGCAGACCGGCTCGGGCACGCAGAGCAACATGAACCTCAACGAGGTGATCGCCAACCGCGCCAACGAGCTGCTCGGCGGCGAGCTCGGCGCCAAGAAGCCGGTGCATCCCAACGATCACGTCAACATGAGCCAGTCGTCGAACGATTCGTTTCCGACCGCGATGCACATCGCGGCCGCAAGTCGCATCACTGCCGATCTCATTCCTGCGCTCGATGAGCTGCTCCGCGCGCTGCGCAAAAAGGAGAAGGCGTTCGCAAACATCGTCAAGATCGGCCGAACTCATACGCAGGATGCCACGCCCCTGACGCTCGGCCAGGAGTTTTCCGGCTATGCCGCGCAGGTCGAAAGCGGCATCGCCCGGCTCAAGGTCGCGGTGAAGGACCTCTATCCGCTGGCGCAGGGCGGCACCGCCGTCGGCACCGGCCTCAACTCGAAGCCGCGCTTCGCGAAGCTTTTCGCCAAGCACGTGGTCGGGATCACGAAGCTGCCCTTCACCAGCGCCGCCAACAAATTCGAGGCACTGGCCTCCAACGACGCCTACGTGCTGGCGCACGGCGCCATCAATTCGGTCGCGACAGGCCTGTTCAAGATCGCCAACGACATCCGCCTCCTGGGATCAGGCCCGCGCTCGGGCCTAGGCGAGCTTGTCCTGCCGGAGAACGAGCCGGGCTCCTCGATCATGCCGGGCAAGGTCAATCCGACCCAGTGCGAGGCGATGACCATGGTGTGCTGCCAGGTGTTCGGCAATCACACCGCGATCACGGTGGCCGGCAGCCAGGGCCATTTCGAACTCAACGTCTACAAGCCCGTGCTCGCCCACAACATGCTGCACTCCATCCGCCTGATGGCGGATGCGGCGCGGTCCTTTACCGAGCATTGCGTGAGCGGCATCCGTGCCGACGAAAAGCGCATAAGTGAGTTGATGCAGCGCTCGCTGATGCTGGTGACGGCGCTCGCCCCGAAGATCGGCTACGACAACGCCGCCAAGGTGGCCAAGACGGCCCATGCCAACGGCACCACGCTGAAGGAGGAGGCGCTGCGGCTCGGCTTCGTCTCGGCTGATGAGTTCGATCGCCTGGTACGCCCCGAGAAGATGACCAGCCCGGGATAGAACTCCGAATTCCGATAGCCATCCGTAATGATACGGACGCTCGGCGCCCTAGAAATGTGCGGCTTTGGGGGCGGGATTTGATTACCGTCAATGTTCCGGCAGGACGGCGTGCTACGCAGCCCTTCCGCCCCTCGAAGGGGGCGAAATTCATCGTTTGATGGCCCTAGAGGCCGATTGACGAGGACAAGCGAATGGCGATCAAGTCTTGTGGGGCGCAGTGCGGCACCCTGTTTCTGAGTGTTTCATCCTGCCTGGAAAGGATCGGATGATGGAGACGCGGCATGGGGAACGTCATCAACCTGAATCGTTTCAGGAAGCGCGCCGAACGGGAAGCCTCGGCGAAGCAGGCGGACGCCAACCGGACGAAGTTCGGTCGCACGAAGGCGGAACGGTCGGCGCAGGAGACGCGCGCGGACAAGGCGAAAGCGCATCTGGATCAGCATCAGATCGATCGCGAGGAGCAGCCATGAAGTCGCCGGTCGTGAAACGGTCGATCGTCGTCGCCGGGCACAAGACCAGCGTCAGCCTGGAAGAGGCGTTCTGGAACGGCATGAAGGAGATTTCCGGCTTGCGCAACATGACGTTGTCCGAGCTGGTCGGCGAGATCGACAACAACCGCCAGCAGGGCAATTTGTCGTCGGCGATCCGCCTGTTCGTGCTGGACTACTTCAAGAGCCGGGCCATGGCCCCCCAGCCGGACAAGGTCGCGGCCCAGTAGCCAACCCAGCCCTCGGGGGCGCCTTCGACGGCGCTCCGCCACCCGCACTTTAAAATCACTCTAAGGTGCGGTTTCAGGGAGCGCGCGCGCTTGACCTCAATGCCTTGCGTTGAAAATACAGGGCATGACCGACACCAATGACACGCGCCCGCACATGCCGCTGGGTCTGGCCCAGCGCGGCTATACCGGCGTCATCCAGCATCTTTCCGCTCGCGAGGCGGGCTCGGCGCTCTCCGACATCGAGCTCGAGAGCCGCCTGATCGAGCTCGGCTTCGTCGAAGGCGCCCGGGTCGAGGTCCTGCACGAGGGGCTGGTCGGGCGCGACCCGATCGCCGTGCGGGTCGACAGCATCACGATTGCGGTCCGCCGCCGCGAAGCCATGGCCATCATCGTCGCCTAGACAGCGACCGGACCTCTGATCCCGGACCAGTGATTCCATGGAATTACCCCTGCTGCATCTCGCCCTGGTGGGCACGCCGAACAGCGGCAAGACCTCGCTGTTCAATGCCCTGACGGGCAGCCGGCAGAAGGTCGCAAACTATCCGGGCGTCACCGTCGAGCGCAAGGAAGGCTTCTTCGTCACTCCGCTGGGACGTCAGGTCTCGGTGGTCGACCTGCCCGGCACCTATTCGCTGCGCGGCCGCAGCCCCGACGAGGAGATCACCCGCGACTTCGTGCTCGGCAAGGCGTCCGGCGAGACCGTGCCCGACCTCGTGCTGTGCGTGGCCGATTCGACCAATTTGCGGCTGACCATCCGCCTGCTGCTCGAGCTCAAGCGCACCGGACGGCCGATGCTGCTCGTGCTCAACATGTTCGACATCGCGGCCCGCCGCGGCATCACCGTCGACACGGAGCGGCTCGCCAAGGAGCTCGGCCTGCCCGTGGTCACCTCGATCGCGGTGCGCAAGGGCGGCACCGCCGACCTCTTGAAGCTGACCGACGAGATCTCGGTAAGGCTCGCCGCCGAGGCGGCGGCGAACAGCTGGCGCGCGCTCAGCGTCTCCGAATTGCGCGCGACCCAGCGCGAGGCCGACCGCATCATCGCCGACTGCGTCAGCCTGCCTGCTAGGCCCGACACCTGGACCGCGCGGATCGACGCGATCGTGCTGCATCCGGTCGGCGGCCTCATCGTGCTCGCGCTGATCCTGTTCGTGATGTTCCAGGCGGTGTTCGCCTGGGCGCAACCAGCAATGGACGTGCTCAAGTCCGGCTTCGACGCGCTCGGGGAGCTCGTGCAGGCCACCCTGCCCGACGGCCTGTTGCAGAGCTTTCTGCAGAATGGCGTGATCTCCGGCGTCGGCAGCGTCATCGTGTTCCTGCCGCAGATCATCCTCATCTTCCTGTTCATCCTGCTGCTGGAAGATTTCGGCTATATGGCGCGCGCCGCGTTCCTGATGGATCGCATCATGGGCGGCGCCGGCCTGCACGGCCGCGCCTTCATACCGCTGCTGTCGAGCTTTGCCTGCGCCATTCCCGGCATCATGGCGACGCGCGTGATCGACAACAAGCGCGACCGACTGACCACGATCCTGATCGCGCCGCTGATGACCTGCTCGGCGCGTATTCCAGTCTACACGCTGATCATCTCGGCTTTCATCCCTGCGAAGGACGTCTGGGGCTTCATCAACCTGCAGGGCCTCGTGATGTTCGGCCTCTACGCCGCCGGCATCATCAGCGCGCTTGCCGTCTCGTTCCTGATCAAGTTCTTCATGCTGCGCGACTTTGCGCCGGCGCCGTTCATGCTGGAGCTGCCGGACTACAAGATGCCGCAGCTGAAATCGATCGCGATCGGCATCTACACCCGCGCCAAGATGTTCCTGGTGCGCGCCGGCACCACGATCTTCTCGATGATGGTGCTGATCTGGTTCCTGGCCTCGTTCCCGCAGCCGCCGGCGGGCGCCACCGAGCCCGCCATCGACTTCAGCCTCGCCGCCATCATCGGCAAGGCGCTCGAACCCCTGCTCGCCCCGGTCGGCTTCAACTGGCAGATCGCGGTCGCGCTGATCCCGGGCATGGCGGCGCGCGAGGTCGCGGTCGCGGCGCTCGGCACCGTCTATGCGATCGAGGGCGGCAAGGAAGCGGCCGAGCAGATCGGCCAGGTGCTCGCGACGAAATGGTCGCTCGCCACCGCGCTGTCGATGCTGGCCTGGTACATCTTCGCGCCGCAATGCGCCTCGACGCTGGCCGTGATCCGGCGCGAGACCGGAAGCTGGACCTGGATGGCCGTGACCTTCACCTACATGCTGGTGCTGGCCTATGCCGCGAGCCTCCTGACGTACAACGTCGCGGTGGCGCTGGGCGCCGGCTGAAGCCCTCAAAACTAAAATTGCGAAAACAACCCCATGCACAGTAGACCGGGGTTGTGAAATCAATGGCTTACGCGAGTGCAGGAATCATCCGGGCCAGGCGATCCCAGGAAACCGCGACCATTGATTTCGGTCAATGGTCCACCTCACCCGCCTGTCACGCTTTCTCGTCGTCCTGCAAAGGGAGAGAGCACATGACTGGACATGCCAAGCTGATCGGACTGTTCGTCACCGCCGCGCTGTTCACGGCAGCGCCCCTGTCGTTCCACACCTCGCCGGTGGATGCGCTCGCCGTGTCCGTTGACACCGCCGAGGCCCGCGTCGGACGCCCGCTCACGCCGGGAAGCGTTGCCGGCGTCAACCGTAGAGTCCATCGGCGGGCTTACTACGGTGCCGCAGCGGCGGGAGCTGCCGCCTATGGCGCCTATGGCTATCGCCGGGCTTGTGGATATCACCCCTATCCGCCCTGCTATTGAGGCGCCGGTTCGAGGGCGCACAAGCCGTTGAGCTAGATCAACACCGGGCCCCACTCCGGCGGCAGCGTCGAGGTCTGACCGCGTAGGACGGACCATGAACGCGCTGCTCAGGGAAATCCGGCACAGCCCGCTGCTGTGGCTGCTGGCTGTCGTGCCTGTCGTGATCGTGCTCGAGCATGTCATGCCGGACGCGCATACGCTGCTGTTCGTGCTGGCCGTGATCGCCATCGTGCCGCTCGCGAGCCTGCTCAGCCACGCGACGGAGGCCGTGGCCGAGAAGACCGGCGATGCGGTCGGCGGGCTGTTGAACGCCACGCTTGGCAATCTCACGGAGCTCATCATCGCGGTCACGGCGTTGCAGGCCGGTCAATACATGCTGGTCAAAGCCTCGATTGCGGGTGCGATCGTGACCAACTCGCTATTCATGCTGGGCGCATCGCTGTTTCTGGGCGGATTGAGGCATCGCGTGCAGGAATACAACCGGGCAGGCGGCAGGCTCCATTCCGCGCTGCTGCTGATGGCCACGATCGCCCTGTTGTCACCCTCGGCCGTGGCCGACCTCGACTTTCCCGGCCACGAGGCGACGGTGCAGCGCTTGAGCACCGCCTTGGCGGTCCTGCTGATTGCGGCCTACGGTCTCAGCCTGCTGTTCTCGCTGAAGACGCACAAGGAGCTGTTTGCAAGCAGCGACCATGGCGAGGCAGGCGGCCCGATACTGCCGATTGCGATCGCCGTTCCGACACTGGGAATCGTCACCGTGCTGGTGGCACTCGTGAGCGAGATCTTCGTGACATCGGTGCAGAAGGCCGCCGAAACGCTCGGCATGACCCCGGCATTCGTCGGATTCATCGTCGTTGCCCTGGTCGGGGCTGCGGCCGAGATGGCCGTGGCGTTTTCCGCGGCACGCCGCAACCGGCTCGACTTGAGCGTGAGCATCGCGCTCGGAAGCGCCAGCCAGATCGCCTTGTTCGTCGCACCCGTTCTCGTGCTGCTGAGCTACGTCGTCGGGCCGCAGCCCATGGACCTTCAATTCTGGCCGGGAGCGGTGACCATGGTCATGATCGCCACCGTGGTGACGAGCTTCGTCACCAATGGCGGACGCTCCGCCTGGTTCGTCGGTGCCCTCCTGCTCTGCATCTACACGATCTTCGCGATGACGCTCTACATGGTCCCGCCCGGCTCGCACGGCCCGGTCTAAAGCATGATCCGGAAAAGTGCGCGGCGGTTTTCCGAAAGGACCATGCTTGAACAAAAACCTAAAGGCCGCGAGCCGGTTGACCTGTCGGGCAAAACAGCGGCACGATGGCATCATCGGCCTCAACAACATCCAGATCGCGACCAGCTCCGCGCGACACCCTGCTTCCATGGATCGCTTCAGTACCGACAACCTGACCGCGGAGAGGCTGAACGAAAGTCACCTCGCCGACCTCGTCGCGCTCCATCTGGATCCCGAAGCGTCGCGTTACATCGGCGGCGTGCGTTCGGCGGAGGCAACGGAGAAATATCTCGCCGTCAACATGGCGCACTGGGATCAATACGGTTTTGGCCTGTGGACCCTGCGCACGAAAGACGGCGCATTTGCCGGGCGGGCCGGCATCCGGCACATCCTGGTGGATGACGTGGACGAGATCGAGATCGCCTACGCGTTCACACCCAGTCTCTGGGGCCGGGGATTTGCCAGCGAGACCGCGACCGAGCTGACTGAGATCGGGCTGTCACAACTCGAGCTGCCGTCTCTCATCGGCATCGTCTATACCGCAAACGGCGCATCGCGCCGCGTGCTGGAGAAATCGAATTACCTGCTCGAGCGGCGCACGAGTCGTCACGGCGAGGACGTGGTGATCTACCGCGCAAGGCGATGACCGCCACCACGATGCGACCAAATCCACCTGCGGCGAGCACAGGAGCTTGTGTTCAGTTTTGAACCGACAGCACCGAGCTATCGGCACAGTCTATTGCGGCTCGTCCCTTGGACGCTCCGACCCGCAACTGGCTTCTTGCATCGATAGCTCAAGCCGGGGCCATCGATCGCCCGGGTAACCTCTCTGCGGGAACTCGTTCCTGTCTGAAGAGTTCCTTGGAAGGACCTCTTCGGTCCAACCCCGGCTGCCAGCCTCTGGGCGCTCGGGCAAAATCAGCTTCCGGAAGACATGCGCGAGGGGGTTCAATGACCGGTCCGTCGAGGGCTGCTCCAGACAGCGACCTTAAGGATTCGCCGAGAGTTTCGACCGGCAGCGACGGCCTGGATGACATCCTGGGCGGCGGCCTGGACGCCAATCGGATGTATCTTTACGAGGGCCGGCCTGGCACCGGCAAGACCACGATCGCGCTGCAATTTCTTCTGAGAGGTGTGCGTGATGGCGAACGCGTGCTCTATATCTCCCTGTCCGAAACCAAGAGGGAGCTGAGTGTCGTCGCGCGTCGGCATGGCTGGTCGCTGGACGGGGTCGACATCTTCGAACTGGTGCCACCGGAGACGACGCTCGACCCGGAGCGCGAGCTCACGGTCTTCCATCCCGCCGAAATGGAGTTGAGCGAAACCACCAATTTGATCTTCAGGGAGGTCGAACGAATTGATCCCACCCGCGTGGTGCTCGACAGCCTGTCCGAACTGCGCCTGCTGGCGCAGAACCCGCTGCGCTATAGGCGTCAGGTTCTGGCCCTGAAGCACTTTTTCACCAACCGCAACTGCACTGTCGTTCTCCTCGACGACCTCTCGTCCTCTCAGGACGACCTGCAACTGCATTCGATTGCGCACGGCGTGGTGATGCTCGAACAGCTCGCCATCGACTATGGGGCCGAGCGGCGCCGTCTTCGCGTGATCAAGATGCGGGGCATCCGGTTTCGCGGTGGTTACCACGATTTTACAATTTCGGAAGGCGGCTTGCGGATCTTCCCCCGGCTCGTCGCGGCCGAACATCACAAGTCCTTCGCCGGTGAGCCCATGTCCAGCGGCAACGCCGAGCTCGATCAGCTCTTGGGAGGCGGGCTCGAACGCGGCACCAACGCGCTTCTGCTCGGCTCTGCCGGTGCGGGCAAGTCGTCGGTCGCACTGACCTATGCCATTGCGGCGGCCGAACGTGGCGAGCACGCCGTATTCTTCGCATTCGATGAAGGCCGTGGAACGGTCGAAGCACGTGCACGGACACTTGGCTTGCCTCTGGAGAAACATCTCGCCTCGGGTAAAATCCGGTTTCAACAGATCGATCCGGCCGAACTGTCGCCCGGTGAGTTCGCGGCGACGCTCCGCCGAAGCGTCGAGGCCGACAACGCCCGCCTTGTCGTCATCGACAGCCTGAACGGTTACCTGAACGCGATGCCGGATGAACGTTTTCTCATCCTGCAGATGCATGAACTCCTGAGCTACCTGGCACAGCAGGGAGTCCTCACCATCCTGATCCTCGCTCAGCATGGGCTTGTAGGTCCCATGGATACGCCGCTCGACATCAGCTATTTGAGCGATGCAGTGCTGATGCTGCGCTATTTCGAATTCGGTGGAACGGTGCGGCGCGCCTTGTCAGTCGTCAAGAAGCGTAGCGGCAATCACGAGCATAGCATTCGCGAATTCCGGCTTGGCAGCAGCGGGATCAGGCTCGGCCCGCCACTGCAGGAGTTCAGCGGCATCTTTTCCGGCAATCCGCATTATACCGGCAGGGCACTGCCGGAAGGGCCATTCGAATGAGCCTCGACCCGGATCACCGCGTTCTCGTATTCGCCCCGATCGGCCGCGACGGGCCGGCATCGACCGAACTCTTTCGCGGCGCGAGCCTGGAGGCGGTCAACTGCCGCGATCTGTCCGCGCTCGTCAGCGCGATGACCGAAGGCGTGGGCGCGGTCTTCCTGGCCGAGGAAGGATTGTTCGGGAGAGACACGGCGCCGCTGGCACAATGGATCGCGCGCCAACCGCCGTGGTCCGACCTCCCTTTTGTCGTTCTCACCAGCCATCGAGAACAGCCGGCGGTCGTCGCGTGGCGACGCAGTATCGTCGAGCTTCTCCGTAACGTCTCGCTGCTCGAACGGCCGGTTCAGCCGATCACGCTGACCAGCGCCATCCAGTCGGCGATCCGGGCACGCCGGCGTCAATATGAAATCCGGGCTCTGCTCGAGGCCCGCGAGCAGACCGCGCAGGAGCTCGAGAAGCTGGTGGTCGAGCGGACGCGCGAACTGAAGGAAGCCAACGAGCAACTGCGTCTCGAAATGAACGAGCGCGCTCGCGTCGAGGAGACGCTTCGCCAGGCTCAGAAGATCGAAGCCATCGGCCAGCTCACCGGCGGCGTAGCTCACGACTTCAACAACCTGCTGATGGTGATTTCCGGCGGCCTCGACATGCTCGACCGCCAGACGGACCCCAACCGCCGTCGCCGCTTGATGGACGGGATGATCCAGGCGGCGCAGCGCGGGGCCAGCCTGACCAAGCAGCTTCTGGCGTTTTCGCGCCGACAGAAGCTGCGCCCGGAACCCGTCGACGTCGCCGCACAGATCGGTGGCATGCGCGAGCTGCTCGATCGAAGCCTGAGAGGCGACGTCCATGTCGAGTTCGAATTTCCGGATTCGCTGTGGCCGGTGGAGGTCGATCCCGGGGAGCTCGAGCTGGTGATCCTCAACCTGGCCGTCAATGCCCGCGACGCCATGCCGAACGGCGGCACGATCCTCGTCCGCGGCGAAAACCTGCCCGAGCTGAACGACGCGGAGATCGCCGGCGACTATGTCCGGCTGTCCGTGATCGACACAGGTGTCGGCATGGCTCCGGAGATCCTGTCGCGGGTCTTCGAGCCCTTCTTCACGACCAAGGACGTCGGCAAGGGCTCGGGACTTGGGCTCGCGCAGGTCCATGGATTTGCGACGCAGTCTCGTGGCACGGTCCGCATTCAATCGGAGGCCGGCCGGGGCACGAGCATCGAACTGTACCTGCCGCGATCGTTCGATGTCCCTTCGAGCGAGCGGCACCTCATCGACCTCACCAGGGTGCGACCGAAGAAAAGCAACCAGGGCCGAATCCTGCTGGTCGAAGACGACGACGAGGTTGCCGCACTGGTCGCCGAGATGCTCGGCCAACTCGGTTACGAAGTCACACGCGCCGCCAGCGCTGCCGCGGCTCTCGGCGCTTTGGCCGATGGTCGCTCCGTCGATGTGATCTTTTCGGACATCATGATGCCCGGCGGCATGAATGGGGTTGAACTCGCACACGAGATCAAACGGCGTCGCAACGACATACCGGTTCTGCTGACCAGCGGCTACGCCGAAGCCTCCGTCCATGAGGCGCAGGCGGCGGGCATCCAGATCCTGGCGAAGCCCTACCACATCGACGAGCTGTCTGCGGCGCTGAGCGCGGCGAGGTCAAGTCTACGGCTCGATGCAGGATCAAAGCGCTCGGGTTCGTACTGACTTCGAACGAACGGGACGGCACCGAACCGCATCGCCGGCCGCCGTCACTTCCCGCGATGACGCAGTGCGTCGACGATGACCTTGAAGGCGGGCGAGTTCTGGCGCCGGCTCGGATGGTAGATGTGGTGGCCGTCGAACGTCGGAGACCAGTCGTCCAGCACCAACGCGCGGTCGCCCCAGGCGATGTGCGCCTTCATGATGTTCTCCGGAACGTAGGCGATGCCGTATCCCCTCAGGGCCGCCTCGACCTGGGTGTAGGAGCTGTTGAACGTCAATTGCCCGTCGACCCGGACGCGAAGCTCCTGGCCGCGCTTGGCGAATTCCCACGCGTAAAGCCCGCCCGCCCGTTCCATTCTCAGGCTGATGCAACAGTGCCCTACGAGCTCGTGGGGATGCTTGGGCGCGCGATGCTCGGCGAAGTAGCCGGGTCAAGCCACAGCCACCAGGCGCCAATCCGGCTCGATCCGCACCGCGACCATGTCCTTCTCGACGCTCTCGCCGAGACGGACGCCGGCATCGAAGCCCTCCTGGACGATGTCGCGAAATCCGCTGTCGAGGCTGACTTCGGGCTTGATGTCCGGATAGTTCTTCAGGACCGGCTCCAGCTTCGGCCACACCACGCTCTCGAATGCATGGTTCGAGATCGTCATCCTGGTCCGCCCGGACGGCTTGTCGCGGAACGCCATGAGGTCGGCGATGTCGGCCTCGATCTTCGCGATGCGCG
Organism: Bradyrhizobium genomosp. III; assembly: GCF_000261705.1. Lineage (NCBI taxonomy): Bacteria > Pseudomonadati > Pseudomonadota > Alphaproteobacteria > Hyphomicrobiales > Nitrobacteraceae > Bradyrhizobium > Bradyrhizobium genomosp. III. The sequence goes on from NZ_AJQF01000121.1 coordinate 65,287, forward strand.
GTGCCATCGCTTGCCGCAGCCGCTCGCCGGCGAAGGTCGTTGAAATCCTGCCTGGCCATCGCCTTCCACCGCCGAGAGTTCCCATTCATGCCTCCCATCGATCAACGCAAGCGGATTAATCCATCTAATCGGATCGCCCGCCGGGCGTTATGTCCAATGGCGGAGGCGGCCGCGGCTCTCGTGCCCTCCGGCCCCGACCACAGGCGCATGTATCATGTCCAGACGTTGCTTCACGCGCCGGACCGTTGTCGGCGGCCTCGTGGCCACCGCCGCGGTGCCCGGCTCCGTCGCCGGCCTCACCGTGACGAACGCCGCCGGGCGGACGGGAGCTGCGAACATGCAGATGCGATGCGCCTTCGACCGCCACAGTTTTACGGCAACCCTTCTGGACAACCCGTCGGCGAGGGACCTCGTCGCTCTGCTGCCGCTCGACCTCGCCATCGAGGACTATTCGACCAACGAGAAGATCGCCTATCTGCCGCGCAAGCTGACGGAGCTCGACAGCGTCCCGTTCGCCGACGAGGCGCCGGGCGATCTCTGCTACTTCGCGCCCTGGGGCAATCTCGCCTTCTTCCACGGCAGCTATCGCTACTCGAAGGGCTTGATCCGTCTCGGCCATCTCGACGGCGGCGCTCAGCCCCTGCTCACGCGCGGAAAATATCCGCTGCGGCTCGAGCTTCTCTCCTGACGATCAAACCCGAAAGGTTCAGCCATGCTGGCAACACTCATGTATGGTCCCGGCGACATCCGCTGCGAAGAGGTCGACGATCCCAAGATCCTCAAGCCCACCGACGCCATCATCAAGCTGTCGGCAACCTGCATCTGCGGGTCCGACCTCTGGCCCTATCGCGGCCTGCAGCCGATCGACGGTCGTGCGCAGCACATGGGCCACGAATATTGCGGCGTGGTCGTGGAGGTCGGCAGCGAGGTGAAGACGGTGCGACCCGGGCAGTTCGTCGTCGGCTCGTTCTGCATCTCCGACAACACCTGCCCGCATTGCCGCTTCGGCTTCCATTCCTCCTGCGTCCAGCGCGAATTCATGTCGGGCGCGCAAGCCCCCTACGCGCGCGTTCCGCTGGCCGACGGCACCCTGGTCGCAACCGCTGAGCATCCGTCACCCGATCTCATTGCCGACCTGCTCGCGACCTCCGACGTGCTTGGCACCGGCTGGTATGCCGCCGATGCCGCCAACGTTCGCAAGGGATCGACCGCAATCGTAGTCGGCGACGGCGCCGTCGGCCTGATGGGCGTGCTGGCGGCCAAGGAGATGGGCGCCGAGCGGATCATCGCCATGAGCCGACACAAGACGCGGCAGCAGCTCGCGGTCGAATTCGGCGCCACCGACATCGTGGCCGAGCGCGGCGAGGCGGGCATTGCCCGCATCAAGGACCTCACCGATGGCGTCGGCGCCGATTCCGTTCTGGAGTGCGTCGGCACGCAGGAATCGATGGCGCAGGCGATCGCCTGTTCGCGGCCCGGCGGATCAATCGGCTATGTCGGCGTGCCGCACGGCGTGACCTTCGACGGCCAGGCGATGTTCTTCGCGCAGCGGCGCATGCTCGGCGGACCGGCCCCCGTCCGGCGCTTCCTGCCTGACCTGATCGGCCGCGTCCTCGCCGGCAAGATCAAGCCGGGAAAGGTGTTCGACCTCAAGCTGCCGCTGTCCGACGTCGCCGAGGGATACCGCGCCATGGACGAACGGCGCGCGATCAAGACGTTGATCACCCTCTAAGATGGGGCGACGCCTCACGGCGAAGCGAGAGAGATGATGACGGTGTGTGAGGCAGCTTACCGGAAATACCCCAGCACGAGATCGATGTCCGAGCTTCCGGCCACCGTCCCGTTCAGCTCGGCGTCGATGACACGCCGGCAGGCGTCGATCGCGGCGTGGTCGCCGAGGTCATTGGCGGCTTCCAGCACGAGCCAGGCGGCGTCCACCGACGCCTTGTCGGGCGCTCCCGCGCCGAGATCGGCGGTCACGGCGCTGTTGAGGTTCTTCTTGCGAACCGCGGTGCCGAATTGAGGCAACATTGCAAATACTCCCCTTTGAAGTCCGGGACGATGCTCAGTGCACCTGTTCAGTGGACCTGAAGCTCGGGCTGACGGCCGCCCGCGGTGGAATCGCCGGCGGTCTTGCGCGACTGGTAGAACTTCAAGACGCTGCGCGAGGTCTCGATCTTCAGCCGGCCGAAATCCCGCTCGTTGTCGTGCAGCTCGCGCGCCGTGATCAGATGATCCTTGGCGCCGAGGAACAGCAGCGACATGGTCGTGTCCCAGGAGAAGTCGAGCGCCTTGCACAGCACCAGAATCATCTCGCGGTTGCGGTCCATCATCGCGCGCTCGATCACGTCGACCGGCAGCGCCGACAGCAGCGACAGGCCGATCTGCACCTCGTCGAAGCGGTGCTGGCGCGCATAGTTCGAGATCGAATCCTGGTTGAGGTTGCCCTGGCGATACTGCGTCGTCACCACGCGCTTGGCGACGAAATAGCTGCGCGAGGACGGGCCGAACTTGGACTGAAGATCGCCGGTGACCTCGGTCACCGAGCTCTGGATCTGCGCCATCATTTCGGGCCGCTCGGTCTCGAGGCGGCGGCGGACGTCTTCCGACGCCTTCGAGATCAGCTGCTGGAAGATGTGGCGCGGCACGTCCTTGCGCAGGCCGAGCTGCTCGGCGAGGATCGAATCGCCTTCGGCGCGGCGGACCATGTGCAACAGGCCCGAACCGGAGAAGCGCGCGCCCTCGTTCCTGGCCACCGAGGTCACGACCTCCTGATCGCCGCGCTTGACCAGCACGTCGGTGACGGCCTCGCCGATCGATTTGCGCTGGGCGATTGCGAGTAGATGCGATTGGCCCTTGGTCATGGCGCTCTCGACCAGCATCTTCTCGTCGAGACGAGTGGAGTCGCGCAGCACGGGACCGGCGACCTCGATCTCGTCGTCGAGCGCCAGCTTTTCGATGACGTTGAGCGGAGCGTGATCGCATGCCGACATCAGCTCCGAGAGCTGCGCGCGCGCGGCGACCTCGATCTCGTCGGCGAGCCGCCCGATGACCTCGCCGAACATGCTGATCTCGTCGTCGCTGTAGCGGCCGGTGATCAGAATGTCGGTCGCATGCCACAACGCCTTCGCCCGGCTCTCGTCAGTGCCGCGCGCGATCGCGTCGTCCAGATCCTGTAGAAGCGTTTTCGCCCCGTTCATCTCGATAACCCCAGTTCTTGGCGAGTAATTCTTGGCAGTTCTTTTGGCGCGGCGCCCCGCCACTCGTGGCGGGACACCGGATTCCTCTGGGAACTGACGCTAGAGATCAAACGCGAGAATTCGGTAAAATCGGCAAATCAGTTTTGCCGGGCAAAATTCATTCAAATGCGAGGGAATGGATTCACGGGCGGACAAGGCGGCTCGGAAGGTGCGCTCCCTCTCTCGCTTGCGGGAGAGGGTTGGGGAGAGGCTGTCTCAACGGAGAGACTCCCAATGTGGAGAGAGCCCCCACCCGGCGCTTCGCGCCGACCTCCCCGCAAGCGGGAGAGGTTGAACCGAGCCCGCGCGTTCATCTCACTAAAGTCACCCTTACGGATTCTGCGGCGTCAGGACCAGCGGCGGCTTCGGCTTGGGCTTGGCGGGCGGCGGACCCGGTGCAGGCTTCACGTCGATGGCCGGCGGCAGCGGCGCAAGCTGTTGGGCGAGCGGCGGGCTTGGCGCGGCGGGCGCGGCCTGCGGGGCCTTTGGCAGCGGCGCGGCTTTCGGCTTTGACGGTGCGCGGCGCGGATCCTGGCCCGGCAGCGGCACATTGGCCGGCGCCAACTCGGGCGCTGCATCCGGAGACACCAGCGTCGGCAGCGCCGCGGTCGCCGGCGGAGGCTCGCCGCGCTCGATGGCGTCGAGCCGGCGCGTCTCGCGGTCGATCGTGCGCACCGCAAGCCAGGACGACAGCGGCGCAAGGTCGATCGTGCGATTGAGCTTGTCGGGAGGGCCCGCCGCGAACAGCTGGATCTCGGGCGGCGCGCCGGAGAGCCCGGTCATGATCGGCGTCAGGCTGGCGCGGATGTCGGCCTGATCGGCGGGAATGTCGTAGCCGCCGGAGACGATGGCGCGGGCATTCTTCGCTTCGAGCGGGGTCGCGCCGACGCGTAAGCGTCCGTCGCGGATCGTGAACGGGATCTGCGCCGAGGCCACCGCGATCGGCGCGGCGGCAAGCGCGGGCTCGACGAGCTGCCGCAGGCGGTTGTCGTCGGCGACCTGGCCACCGTCGCTGGCGCGGATCGCGATCTCGAAGGCGCGCGGATTGAGGCCGCCGATTTCCGCGGAGTCCAGCGTCACCGTGCCGTTGCCGGCGAGCGCGCCGGTGAGCGCCGCGACGCTGCGGCCCTGGCTGGTCAGCGCCATCTGCACCGTGGCGCGCCCCTTCGGCAGCGCGAGATCGCGATAGCGCAGCGTCGCCGCATCGACATTGCTGAGATCGATGCGCGCGTTCAGCGCAAGACCATTCGCGCCGTTGCGTGCGTCGAAGCTCGCCGACATCTCGCCGCCACTGAGGCCGCCCTTCAGCGCATCGAGTGCGAGCGACTGGCCGTCGCTTCGAAGCGTGCCGCCAAACGGGCGCAGCTCGATGCCACCGGGCAACATCCCGCGCAGCGCCTGGAAAGCGATGCGGCCGCGCCAGCCGCCCAACAACCCCGCACTCAGCGGCTCGCCGGACTCGTGCCCGGCGGCGCCGATCGCCATCGCGAGCGCGGGCGCCAGATCGAGCGTATCGAGGCCGACTTCGCCGTCGACGCTCCTTTCCTGATCGAGCGTCACCGCAAGATGACCGCGCAAATGCGAGCCGGCCGCGTTGCCGTCGAGATCGTCGAAGGTCAGGCGGTTGCCGGAGAGCGTGAGGCGGGAGGACAGGCTCACGGCCTGCATCGATTTGTCGGCCGGGCTGGTCCCGAACAGCGGCGCCAGATTGGCCTTGCGCACGCGCAGATTCACGCTGGCTTTCGACTCCGACAATTCGACGCTGCCCTGCGCATCGGCGTCCAGCCCGCCGCCGCTGAGCTTGGCATTCAATTGCAACGGCCGCCGCCACGCTCCGGTCAGCTTGCCTTCGAATTGCGAAGCGCCCTCGCCTGCAGCCACCACGCGATCGAGCCCGAGCAGCACCAGCAGCGCGCCGGCCTGCGGGGCCGATACCTTCGAGTCCAGCGTGAAGTCGCTGTTGCGCAATTTGTCGATATCGACGCCGTTGACCGCCGCCGCCGGCATCTGCGCGGCCAGCGTCGCCGTCGCCTTGAGCTGCGGCGCGTCGAGATCAAGCACGGCGCGGGCATTGCTGCGATCGGCATGCTCGGCATTCTTGTCGAGGCTGAGATCGAGCTTGAGGCGGGTCGCGCCTGGCAATGACGGGATGGCATCGAAACGCGCGCGCACCGCGGGCGCAAACGGCTCGACTAACGCGGTGAGCTCGCGCAGCGAATTGGCCGAGGATTTCAGCGCGAGCTTGCCGGTGGCTTTGGTGCGGTCGAAGCTGCCGCTCGCCTCCGTGGTCACGCCGCTGGCCTGGCCGAAGCGCAGCTGCTCCAGCGACAGCGATGCGGGGCCGAAAGCGAGCTTTGCCGCGAACGGTCGCAGCTCCTGGCCGGCGGAGATCGCGCGGCCGATATCGAGCGAGAGCTTTGCCTCTTCCGGCCATTCGACTTGGGGCCCCGCAAGCGCGCGCACGAAGCTTGCGGCGGCATCGAGGTTGAGACGGTCGGCTTTGAGCTCGGCGTCGATCCGCGAGCCCTTGCTCGCGCCTGTTTGCACGAAGGCGATGCGGCCCTCGACGGTGCCGCCTTCGATGTCGGCCTTCAGCCTGTCGATGGCGAGATGGTTGGCGGCGATCGTCACGTCGCCGGCAAGACGCAGCGGCCGCGTGCTGCGGCGGTTGATCTCGCTGCGGCCCTGGAGCCAGGCCACCAGCGCGTCAGGATCGGAGGATTCGACGCTGAGACGGCCGCTGAAACTGTCGGCGCCCGGGGCTGCGCCGTTGAGCGAGAGCTGCGTCATGCCGGGCGCGCGCAGCTCGAGCCGCTGGAAGGTCCAGGATCGTCCATCGGTCTGAAGCTCGGCCGCGATGTTCTGCAGCGGGCGGCCACCGAGCATGATCTGGTCGGAGTTGAACTCGATCTGCGCCGGGATCGGCGCCTGCGGAATGGCAGCCAGCCCCGCGCGCAACGCCGGCAGGATGCGGAGCGGCTCGGCATCGTCCTTGCCCGCGAGCTTGTCGGCATCGACCTGGCGCGCCGACAGCACCGCGCGCAGCAGCGGCGCGGCGCCGAATCTGAGGTCGCCGACGCCGCCGAGCTTCAGCGCATTGTCTTCAGCGCCGAAGTTCGCGTCGATCTGCTCGAACTTCGCGCCGGCCGGGTCCGCCTTGAGCTTGGTCGTGAGCTTCCACGGCGTCGGACCCGCCTCGCCCGCCTTCTTGACCGCCGGCACGGCCAGCGTCAGCGCACCGTCGAATTTCGGCAGGCGGTTGTCGAAGGCGAGCACGCCTTCGAGATCGGCGAGGATGGCGCGCTCGCCAGGATCGATGTTGAGGTGGAGACGGGTGGCGCTGCCGTCGGCACTCGGGCCGGAGGAGACGCGAAAGGGATAGCGCACCCCGGCGGCGGTGAATCTGCCGTCGCCGCGCACCGAGCCCGCGAGCGAGCGGACGTCGCCGGAGAAGGCGATGTCGTTCAGCTCCAGCGTCGAGCGGCTGGCGGCATCGTGAAGCGCAATGCGGCCGGTGAGATTCAGCCGCTCGATGGCGAGGGAGGCCAGATTGAAGGTGCCGCTCGCGGTGGAGGGCAAATCGACCCGCCCCCGGGCATCGAGGCCGAGGTCGACCGCCATGCCGCCCACCGAAAGCTCGGTGGCGCGCCATTCGCCGCGCATCAAGGAGCCCAGGCTGAACTCGACGTCGAGCTTGTCGGCGCGCAGGCGACCGAGATCGTTGTTGCCGCCGAAGGTGACCTGGCGCAGCCGCAGCGTCGGCGCCGGCAACAGCCGCGCGTCGAGCTCGCCCGCGACCCGCACCGGTACGCCGATGATCTTGCCAGCCTCCGCCTCAAACTGGGGCCTGAACTGGTTCCAGTCGACGTAGTAAGGCCCGATCAGCGCGGCCAGCAGCGCAATGATGAAGGCAATCGCCAATCCGAGCAGCGTCGTCTGCACGGGTCTCCCCTCGGCCAAACCGGCATCCGGACCAAACCCTGGCCTTAGTGGACTTCAGGCGCGCCGGAACAGCCCCTTATATAGAGGGAAGTGTGGCGAAGTCACAGCGACTGTTGCGCGCGGAGGTTAATGCCGAGCCGCCTCACCAGCTCGCCGGCAGCCGCTTGAGGCCACGCAGCACGAAGGTCGGCCGCCATTCCGGGTTTTCGACGTCGTCGATGCGCAGATCGGGCAGCCGCCGCAGCAGGGTGGCAATGGCGATCTCGGCCTCGATGCGCGCCAATTGGGCACCCAGGCAGAAATGGATGCCGCCGCCGAACGACAACGGTTTCACGTTCTGGCGGGTAACATCGAGCCGGTCCGGCCGGTCAGGATAGACTGCGGGATCGCGGTTGGCCGAGCCGAGCAGGCACAGCACGGTCTCGCCCTTGGGGATCCTCTTGCCGCCGAGATCCTCGATCTCCTCCAGCGCGACGCGGCCGGTCATCTGCACCGAGGAATCGTAGCGCAAAAATTCCTCGATCGCGCCTTCCATCAGCTCGGGGCGCGCCTTGAGCAGCGCAAGCTGGTCCGGATTGCGGTGGAGCGCCAAAAGGCCGTTGCCGATCAGGTTCACCGTGGTCTCGTGGCCGGCGCCGAACAACAGGATGATGTTGGCGGTCAGCTCCTCGGTTGTGAGCTTGTTGCCGTCCTCCTCGGCCTGCACCAGCTGGGTGGTGAGATCGTCCCCGGGATTTTTGCGGCGCAGCTCGAACAGCTGCTGGAAATACATCTGCGCCATCAAGTTGCCCTCGTTGCCCTTCTTGATCTCCTCCGGTGTGAGGGGCACGGGGTCGAGTAGCCGGCCGCCGTCACGCGAGCTCTTGTAGAAGACCTCGCGATGGTCCTCGGGGATGCCGAGCATCTCGCAGATGATGGTGACGGGCAGGCGGAAGGCGAAATCCTCGATCAGGTCCATGTGGCCGCGATCGATCACGGCATCGATGGCCTGGTCGACGATCGCCTGGATGCGCGGCCGCATGTCCTCGACCCGGCGCGCGGTGAAGGCCTTTACGACGAGGCCGCGCAGGCGGGTGTGATCCGGCGGATCGGCCTGCAGCATCCAATGGCTCATGCTGCGGAACACTGGCTCGTCCATGATCTTCTCGCCATAGCGGCGCGTCGTGCGCTCGACGAAATCCTTGCCGAAGCGCTTGTCGCGCATCACGAGGCTGACGTCGGCGTGGCGGCTGGTGACGAATTGGCCGAACGGCGTCACGTGGATCGGATCGATCGTGCGCAGCCGGTCATAGTGCGGATAGGGATCGCGGATGAAGTCCGGCGAGAGCGGGTTGAACAGCGGCGCGCCGCCGGCGCCTTGCACGTGCTCGTTCATGGTGACCTCAAAATCGGTTGCCGATGACACGAATACGCCGATCGCAGCCCCACTGCCCGGCGCAACCATCCCCAAGATTTATCAACTCGATACATTGTTGTATCGAGTTGCATTCTGCCCTAACCTCATCCGATGTCAAGGCTGAGAACCAGGCCGACCAGGGACGACACGCGCGACAAATTGTTCGAGGCGGCCGCGCGCGTGTTCGAGGAGGACGGCATCGGCGGCGCCAGCATCGAGGCGATCGCGGCGGCGGCGGGCTTCACCCGCGGCGCGTTCTATTCGAATTTCAAGAGCAAGGACGAATTGATCATCGCCATGCTCGAGGACCATGTCGAGCAGTCGATCCGGCGCAACCTCGACATCCTCGCCCAGCACGACAATCTCGACGATTTCATCGCGGCGCTGAAGGCGATGGACCGCACGCGGCAGGATCCCCTCGCCCGCTCGCCGCTCCTGCACATGGAGATGATCCTGTTCGTCGCCCGCGCCGAGAAGCGCCGCCCCGAGCTCGCCAAACGCCTGCGCGCGCGGCGCAAGCTGGTGGCCGACATCGTCGAGGCGACGTTGAAGAGCAACGGACGGAACGACAATCTGAACCCGCCCTGGATGGCCTCCGTCGTGCTGGCGCTCGAAGACGGCTTTCGCCTGCACCGGCTGATCGATCCGGAAACGACGCCCGCGGACAGCTTTCTGCGCGCGATCACGGATTTGCGGCGGAGGACGGGGCTGGCATCGGAGTAAAGTCCTGTCGCTATTGAACGACAGCCCTGCCCCTGAAATTTCCCGCCGCCCGGCATCGTGCTACGCGGCATCGATTTCAGGCCCTAGAGCACGGCAACACCGCGACGCCCGATGCAAGGCAGAAGGCCCCGGTATCGCCGTCACATGGTCCAAGGTCTTCTCTACTCCGTCCGTGCTTTGACTTCCGGCAAAGGCGGCTTGCGTTCAAAGGGCTTCTTTTTCGGCGGCGCGGGCAGCAACCCCTCCCTGATCGCCTGCTTCCGGGCAAGCTTGCGGGCGCGACGAATCGCTTCAGATTTCTCGCGGGTCTTTCTCTCTGACGGCTTTTCATAGGAACGCCGTTGTTTCATTTCCCGGAAGACGCCCTCGCGCTGCATCTTCTTCTTGAGAACACGGAGTGCCTGCTCAACATTGTTGTCCCTGACAAGTACGTGCAATTGATCCTCCTGACTGAGGCTGCGAATGCGACACGTCCTGCCGGCAGCCAAATTGCGCAGGAGCTTCATTGCGATTTTTGAGGATAGTAGCGGCGACACTCGTCGCGGCTTCGGACGAGCCGATCCTGCCTGTCACGGCGAAGCAGCTTGGTGAGGTCCACGTGACCATTGTCGTGCAGCGCTGTCAATCGACAACGGCTTGCTTGCAGGTCGGCAGACACACGCGAAACCGCCTCGACGGGGAACACCCAGAACTGCTCCGCAACAACAAGCCGCCTTCGCTCCTTGCAAAATCCCGAAAGCCCCTTATATCGAGATGATTCGATTAGCCGCTGTGCCTTGTTGAATGCGCCCGCGGGCTCCTTTTCCGACGACATCGACGAAGTTGAAGATAACCGCGTGATCGTCACGTGGAACGCGTTTGCGCGCTTTGGAGAAGAAGATGACGACAGGTACCGTCAAGTGGTTCAACGGCCAAAAGGGCTTCGGTTTCATTCAACCCAACGACGGCAGCAATGATGTGTTCGTTCACATCAGCGCTGTTGAGAGAGCTGGCCTTGCCGGCCTCGCAGAGGGGCAAAAGGTCAACTTCGAGACCAAGACCGACAAGATGCGAGGTAAAGTCAGCGCCGAGAACCTCTCGCTGGCTTGATATCGTGGCGCCGTTTCACGGATGTACTGAAACGGTCGTTTTGCCCGCTCAATCTCCGGATTGAGCGGGTTTGGTTGTTTGCGGGGCCGGGTGAGAGTCAAACTGGACGGCGGAACCATCACCTTCCTTCTTGCGTTTGGCGCAAGCCGGAAGACGTGCCGGCTTGCCACCACATTCAACACGCAGAAGCAGGCCTTCAGCTACCTCCAGAAGCATCGCACGGAGTTCGAGCGTATGGCGCGGGCCGCCTCGCTTCAGGGGAACTCGAAGACGGGATCATCGTGCTTTCGCTGCTCTAGCCAGACCCATCAGCGGGCATGCCGCTTGTGGTGATCTCAATTGACCGGCTGGTCTCTTACGCAGACGGATATCGCTCTCAACACCAGACCGCTCGCATCCCGGACATTGATGGCCAGGCCATCGCTGCTGGCGACGGCTCAAGCTGCTTGGCAATGTCGGCAAGAGACAACGCGGCCTCGACCTCCGCGGCCCGTCGGCTGGCCAGATCCAGGCCTTCTTCGTCTACGACGATCGCTTCACCGTCCCAGATGTCGAAGTAGAATTGCGACATCTAGGGCCCCCCTCAGAGATGGCGGTGCCCATGCGGCGGACGCCGCGGGACCAAACCGCCGGCCGCCGATGTGTTCCTACCGGCTGGGAATATCTCAAAGGCAACTAGGCCGACTTCCGCACAGCGTCGCTCTCCGCCGCCGTCACATCCAGCCGCCCCAGCATCGCCCTCGCCTGCTCGGCGCAGTGCTCGATCAGCCAGCGCTCGAAGGCAACGGGGGGAAGTGCGGGTGCGTAGAAGAAGCCCTGCACGACGTCGCAGCCGAGCTCGGCCAAAGTCTTGCGCTGGCCTTCGGTCTCAACGCCCTCGGCGACGACGGTCATGCCGAGGCCCTGACCGACGCGCACCACCGCGGTGGCGATCGCAAGCGCGCTGGCGTCACGCTCGATGTCGCGCATAAAACTGCGGTCGATCTTCAATTCGCGGATCGGCAGATGCGCGAGACGGCTGAGGCTGGAATAGCCGGTACCGAAATCGTCCAACGAGAGCCCAACGCCGAGCTCGCGGATCGCGTTCATGGTCTCGAGCGCGGCGACGCCATCCTGCATGAATGCGCCTTCGGTGATCTCCAGCATCAAGGCGTCCGCCGGCAGATCGTATTCGGCGAGGATGTCCTTGAGCCGCGCCGCCAGCGTGACGTTGCGGAAATTGATCGGCGACAGGTTGACCGACACGCAAGGGATGTTGAGCCCGGCGCGGCGCCAGCTCGCCATCTGCCGGCAGGCCTCGCGCACCGACCACAGGCCGATCTGCTCGATCAGGCCGCATTCCTCGGCGAGCGGGATAAATTTTGCCGGCGAGACGTCGCCGAGCACGGCATCGCGCCAGCGCGACAGCGCCTCGACGCCGTGGATGGCGCCGTCGCAGCTGCGGATCTGCGGCTGGTAGCTGAGAGTCAGCGCGCCTTCGGCGATGGCACGGCGGAGCGCCGCGATCAGCGCCAGCCGCTGCTCGGTGAGCCCGTTCATCTCGGCGCTGAAGATACGATAGGTCGAGCGGCCCGCCTGCTTGGCCATGTACATGGCGGCATCGGCCTGCTGCATCAGGGTGTCGATGTCGGTAGCATGGTCGGGATAGAGGCTGATGCCGATGCTGGCCGACATCGGCATCAGCTTCGATCCAAGCTTCAAGGGTGCAGCCAGCGCCTCCGTGATGTCGGCCGCGACGCGCGCGGCGCTCTCGGCGTTGCGTTGCGGGAGCAGGATGACGAACTCGTCGCCGCCGAGCCGTCCCAGCATGTCCTCCGGGCCGATCTGCTCGCGCAGGCGCTGGGCGAGCTGGATCAGGAGCTCGTCGCCGGCGGCATGACCGAGCGTGTCGTTGACGTCCTTGAAATGATCAACGTCGAGGAAAGCGAGCGCGACGTGGCTGCCGGTCGGGCAGGCATCGATCGCCGTAGTGATCAGGTTCCGCAGCTGCGCGCGGTTCGGCAGGCCGGTGAGGATGTCGTGATAGGCGAGCCGCGCGATCTCGGCGCGCGCTTCCTTGCGCTCGATCGCGAAGGCGCCGAGATTGACGCAGGCCTCGACGATACGCCGGTGCCAATTGCTCGGCGCGCGGCTTTCTCGATAGTAGAAGGCGAAGGTCGCAATGACCCGGCCGTCCTTGGCCTTGACCGGGGTCGACCAGCAGGCGCGCAGGCCGATCGCGAGCGGCATGGCCTTGTAGGGCTGCCAGCGCGGATCGGTCTCCAGATCGGTCGCCAGCACCGGTTCGCCGTAGAAGGCGGCGGTGCCGCAGGAGCCGACATCGGGGCCGATGGCCACGCCGTCCAGCGCGCGGGAATAATCATCGGGCAGGCTCGGGCCGCCGAGCGGATGGATCAAGCCCGCGGCATCGACGTGAAGCAACGAGCAGACCACGTGGGGCGCGATCTCCTCGACGCGACGGCACAGCCTGTCGGCGATCTCGCCGATCGGCACCTCGTCGGCGAGCGCGCCCATGATGAGCTGCTGCAACGAGCGCAGCTGCTTGGTTTCGGTGATGTCCTCGAGCAGCGCGAAGATGTGCCTGACCCGGCCCTTCATGTCGCGGAAGGCATCGATCCGGGCGCAGACCCAGATCTCCTCGCCGTCCTTGTCGTAGGCCAGCACCTCGGCTTCGCCGCGGCGACCGCCATGCATCAGGCGCTTGATGAGCTTCGCGATCGCCTTGCGATCGGTGTGCCGGCCGGCAATCAACTCGCCTGCGCGGCGACCCTCGGCCTCCGCGTTGGTGTAGCCGAACAGCGTCGTGAAGGCGGAATTGACGTAGACGATGTTCTGCTCGGTGTCGCTGATGATCACCGCCCGGTTGGTCTGGTCGGAGACGGCGTGGAGAAGCCCGATCCTGACGCGGCGCTCGGCTTCGATGGTGACGTCGCGCGCAAACACGATGTAATGATTGGCGCCGCCGATTTTCACGGAAGACAGCGCGATAGCCGCCCTGATGCGGCTGACGTCACAGCGCACGAGACTGATCTCGTCCCGGAGATCGGCCACCGGATCGGCCTGAAGGCCCTTGAGGGCGAGAATTTCGGCATCGCGACCGAGCACGTCGAAGCTCGCCAGCTTCCAGATGCGCTCCGCGGCGGCGTTGAAATGCGTGATGCGATGGGCGTCATCGACGATGACGACGCCATCGTCGGCGCGTTCGAGCGCGGCTCGCAGCACGTCCGGAATTTCAGTGAGACAATCGAAGGCGGACATCGTTTGACCCGGCGATAGCGGGAAAATGCGGCAATCGCTCAGACGCTAACGCTCCGATGGTGTCCAAGACGTTTTTGCCGCCCTATCGCCTCGGGACCAAGACGCGGCATGCTTAACGATCGGCGAAAACCACGACGGTATGTTGATGCGTGCGGAACCTAATCCGCGCCGGTTCCTGCCTGGAGCTTGTGCAGCCGGCCGGCGACGGCCCGCACCTTCCGCGGCGCGGCCTGCCAGATCGAGAGTGCCGACAAGGCGCTCACGATCATCGCGATGGCGAAGGCGAGCGTGTAGTCACCGGTGCGATCGTAGAGGAAGCCGGTCACCCACGGTCCGGCCGCACCGCCCGCCAGCGCCGCCAGCATGATCGTGCCGAAGATGCTGCCCTGGTGCTTGCCCTGGAAAATCTCGAACACCACGGCGCCCATGATCGAGGTGAGGCCGTAGCCGAGCGCGCCTTGCGTGAACACCATCACGTAGACCAGCCATAGCGACGGCTGGAACTTCAACGCCATGAGCGCCGCAAAGCAGATCACAAAGCCCGCGCAACTGATCGCCCACACCCATTCCCGTCCGATCCGGTCGGAGACATGGCCGAGCAGGATCTGGCCGGGAATGCCGAGCAGGCTGACGATCCCGAGCGCCCACACCGCGACACCGGGACTGAAGCCGATGTCGAGCAGGAATTTGGTCTGGTGCACCTGCACCGCGTACCAGATGTACAGGCCGCAGAAATAGCCGAGTGCGATCCACCAGAATCGCGCGGTCGCCACCGCGCGTTTCAGCGTCCAATCGGTCCCGACCCAGACGGGATCGACGACGTTGGAGATCGGTTCGGCCGCGCCCGCGGCCGAGACGGCATCGCCGTCCGGCTCGAGGCCGATGTCCTGCGGGCGCTTGTGCAGCAGCAGATTGACCGGCGCCAGCACGACCAGGATGAGCAGGCCCATCCCGGTGCAGGCGGTGCGCCAGCCGGTCTGCTCGATCATGTGCTGCACCCAGGGCAGCAACGTCACCGAGCCGATGCCGACGCCGGCGAAAGCGATGCCGATGGCGAAGCCGCGCTTGCGGATGAACCAGTTCGGCAGGAACAGCGACTGGCCGGAATAGCCGAGACACACCGAGCCGGCGCCGACCATGACGCCGATGGTGACATAGAGATGCCAGGGCGCGCTGGTGAGCGGCGCAAGCAGCAGACCACCGCCCATCAGCACGACGCCGAGCTCCATCACCGCGCGCGGGCCGGCGCGGTCCATCAGGCGGCCGATCAGAGGGCTGACCACGCCCGACACCACGAAGCCGAAGGAGAAGGCGCCCGCGGTGACGCCGCGCTCCCAGCCGAATTCGGAGACGATGGGAGGAAAGAACAGTGAAAAGGCGGTGCGCGCGTTGACGCCAATGGCCATGGTGACGAAGGTCACGGCGACCACGACCCAGCCGTAGAAGAACGGAAGCCGCATATTTGTGTGTTTCATCCCTGGACGGTCCTACCGACCATCCGGGGGTGCCCGGGTCAAGCGAATTCCGCGCATGCCCGTCGGGCGAGATGCGACAGGGCGATCTCAGGCGGCGTCGCGCCGTGAAGGTTTGACGGGTGCGTCGAACAGGATCCGCTCGATCGGCTGCGGGCGGCCGAACAGATAGCCTTGCGCGAAATTGACGCCGAGCGCCTTCAGCCGCTCGTACTCCTCGCGGGTCTCGACGCCCTCGGCGGTGACCGACATGTCCAGCCCACGCGCCAGCGTCACGATCGAGGAAATGATGGCGGAGCTGCGCGGCTGCTGGGTCAGGTTGCGGATGAACGACTTGTCGATCTTGATCTTGTCGAACGGGAACGCCGTCAGATAGCTGAGCGAGGAATAGCCGGTGCCGAAATCGTCGAGCGCGAGCTCGACGCCGAGCTGCTTCAGCCGCTGCATGAAGGCGTGGTTCTCGCCGCCGCGCTCCAGCAGCACGGATTCCGTGATCTCGATCTCCAGCCGCTGGGGTTGCAGGCCGGAATCGGCGAGCGCCGCACAGATCACCTCGAACAGCCGGGCTTCCTTGAACTGGATCGGCGACAAATTGACGGCGACCGCGAGGCCGGACGGCCAGCCGGCCGCATCCGCGCAAGCACGCCGCAGCACGAACTCGCCGAGCGGCACGATCAGCCCGGTCTCCTCCGCAAGCGAAATGAACTGGTCCGGCGGAATCAATCCGCGTGTCGGATGCCGCCAGCGCACCAGCGCCTCGAAGCCGCGCCGCGCGCCGCTGAGCGCGTCGACGAACGGCTGGTAGTGCACCTCCAGCTGGCACCGCGCGATGGCATCGCGCAAATCCCCCTCCAGCGTGTTGCGGGCCTCCAGCTCGGCCGACATCGCCTCGTCGTAGATGGTGAAGCAGTTGCGTCCTGCCGATTTCGAACGATAGAGCGCAAGGTCCGCCTTCTTCAGCAGCTGCTCCTGATCGCTGCCGTGATCCGGCGCGATGGCGATGCCGATGCTGGTGCCGATCTCGACGCGGTGACCGGGCAGCAGGAACGGTTCGGTCAAGAGCTTGGCGATCCGCGCCGCCAGCTCGGTCGAGCAGGCGCGCTGATCGGCGCCGGTTTCCTGGATGATGGCGAACTCGTCGCCGCCGAGCCGCGCCAGCACGTCGTTGGCGCGCACGGCGGATTTCAGCCGCTGCGCCACCTGGCGCAGCAGCGCATCGCCGGCACCGTGACCGAGGGAGTCGTTGACGTTCTTGAAGCGGTCGAGGTCGAGCATCAGGATCGAGAACGGCAGGCCTCGCACGCTCAGCTGGCTGTTCATCTCGTCGAGCCGTGTGAGGAAGAAGGCGCGGTTCGGCAGTCCGGTCAGGATGTCGGTCTGGGCGAGCTCGAGCACCCGCCGGTTCGCCAGCGACAGCCGCCGCGAATTGCGGCTTGCGAGCATGAGATAGGTCGACAGCGACAGCGTCAGCAGCATGCCGACGATCAGCACCGCGCCGGCGCGATCGTAAGTCGTCTCCAGCGGACCGCCGGCGGTTGGAACCGCCCGCACCTGCCAGTCGGTATCGCCGATCTTGAGAGTGCCCAACCAGTGCAGCGCCCGCGCGACGTCCCGCATCGATTGCGGCGCCGTGGCCGCCGAGGAATAATCCGGCAGCATCTGCTCCAGGCTGACGATCTGCGCCGTGAAGGGCGGATAGACGTTCATGCTGACAGCGGGACTTGCCCCGGTGGCGACGCGAATGGCCTGGATCAGCAGCGGCAGGTCGAAGACGCCGACCACGAAGCCGGCGAGATTGCGGCGCCGGTCCGCAACCGTCTCGCGCGACGTTCCCTTGGCGTAGACGGGAATGGCAACGAGAACGTCCGGCAGCCGGCCCCCCTCCTTCGGCTCGAACAGGCGGGTGCGAATGGCTGCGACCTTGTCGCTGTCGCGCGCCCGCTCCAGCACCGCGCGGCGCTCCGGAACGGTGGCGTAATCCATGCCGTAGACCGGCGAGGTCTTCGGCTGGGTCGAGTAGAACACCGGAAAATATTCATCGGTCTGCGGCGCCGTCGCAAAGCCCGCGCTCTGGAGCGACTTGATGCGATAGCCGGACACGCCATCCGCGATCGCCGCGGTCTCGTATTCGGCGCGTTCCTTGCGGTTGACGCGCGGCAGCCAGGCAATGCGCAGCATGCCGGGATGGCGCTCGAACAGGCGGGCGCTGAAGGTCTCGAACTCGCTGCGGGTGACTTCGTCATTGGTCGATTCGAACAGCGTGCGCAGCGCGACGAGCCGGGAGATGTATTCGCCCATGCCGTTTTGCATGACGATCGCTTCGGTTTCGGCCGCGTTCTCGAACTCGATCCTGTTGACTCGATCCTCCCACCGCGCCACGGCGGCCGCGCCCACGACCGAAAACAGAAGACCGACGCCGACCGCGACGAGCGCAGGGCGATACAGCCCGAGCAGCGGCGCGGCACGCCACCATCCGGTCATACGCCCCCGATCCTGATCGTTCTGATCGCGATCGCCCATCTTGAAGCCGCCGTCCCCCTGTCCGCGACGAACCGAACCTCTGGTTGAGGTGCCGGCGCCGCTATCGGAACAAGACCGCGGTTAAGAACTGCACAATTTCGGAACCCGACCATTCCGCAACGCGTGAATTAGTTAATGAACTGCCCGAATGATCCGGCATTGTGGAAACAAGTTGCCGGTTTTGCCCGGAGTACTACGGGCTGCCGACGCGCCGCCGGTTAGCGAGCTATTCAGGCTCGCAGGAATATGTTGCGCAAGGCTTCTCCCATCCATGCGGCAAGACCTCCCCGATGCTTCGATTTCGATCAGCGACATCCCTCGTCCTGACCATCGCGCTCCTCGCCGCGACCATGCTCGCAGCGAGAGCTGACGAGGCCGGCGTCAGCGAGGATGCGATCCTGTTCGGCCAGGCCGCCGCGCTGGAAGGCCGCTCCTCCGCGCTCGGACAGCGCATGCGGCAAGGCATCGTCGCAGCATTCACCGAGATCAACGCCAAGGGCGGGGTCCACGGCCGCAAGCTCCAGCTCATCAGCCGCGACGACGGCTACGACCCCGATCGTTCGGCGGCGCAGACGCTGCACCTGATCGAGGACGACAAGGTGTTCGCGCTGATCGGCGCGGTGGGCACGCCAACCGCGATGGCGACAATCCCGATCACCAGCGCTAGGAACATCCCCTTCATCGGTCCGTTCAGCGGCGCCGAATTCCTGCGCGACCTCGAGCTTGCCAACGTCGTCAACATCCGCGCGAGCTACGGTGCGGAGGCCGAGGCCTGGATCAAGCACCTCACGGAGGATCGCCACTTCACCCGCATCGGCATCTTCTACCAGGACGATTCCTTCGGCCGCGACGGTCTGGTCGGCGTCAAGCGCGCGCTCGCCAAGCGCGGCCTCGAGCTTGCCGCCGAAGGCACGTTCGAGCGCAACACCCGCGCGGTCACCGCAGCCTGGCGGGTGATCAGGCGCGCCGAACCCGAGGCGATCGTGATGGTCGGGACCTATGGTCCCTGCGCGGAGTTCATCAAGCTCGCGCACCGCAGCGGCTTCCATCCGACCTTCGTCAACGTCTCCTTCGTCGGCGCCAATGCGCTGGCCAGGGAGCTCGGTCCCGACGGTGAAGGCGTCATCGTCTCGCAGGTCGTACCGTTTCCATGGGATCGCTCGCTCAAGATCGTCGCCGACTACCAGGCGGCGCAGAAGGCGTTCGATCCGACGCTGACACCGGACTTCGTGTCGCTGGAAGGCTATCTCTCCGGCCGCCTCGCGGCCGCGGCGCTGGAACAGGCCGGGCCGAAGCCAACGCGCGCAAACCTGCTCCGCGCCATCAACGATGTCGGCCGCTTCGACATCAGCGGCAGCGCCGTCACCGTCGGCCTGCGCATGATCGACACGCCGCCGAAGGTGTTCTTGACGGTGATCCAGAAGGACGGAACGTTTAGGGCGGTGGATCGGCTCTAGGGCCGCCGCGTCCATCGCTCGGCGTTGACCGCGCCCGGCGGGATCTCGCTCTTGACGATCGCTTCCACCTGCCGAACCGTTTCCAGCGACTGATATTCGATCGCCTGGGGCGTCAGCCCGCCGACGTGCGGCGTCGCGATGACGTTGGGGAGCTTCGCCAGCTCCGGCGTCGGCATCTGATCAGGCGCGCGGCCGACGTCCATCGCCGCGCCGGCGATGCGATGCTCCAGCAGCGCGCGCGCCAATGCTGCCTCGTCGACGAGATTGCCGCGCGAGAGATTGACGAAGACCGCATGCCTTTGCATGCGCGCCAGCGCCGCCTCCCCGATCAAATTCTCGGTCTGCTCGTTGGCGATCGCGAGGCAAACGACATAGTCCGACGCGGCGAGAAGCTCGTCGAGACCGACCTGCCGGATCCCAGCGTCGCTGACGGTTGCGAAGGGATCGGCGACCAGCACCTCCATGCGCAGCACTTTTGCGACCTCGGCGAGATAGCGGCCGATGCTGCCGTAACCGAT
The DNA here is from genome assembly GCF_000261705.1 of Bradyrhizobium genomosp. III. Lineage (NCBI taxonomy): Bacteria > Pseudomonadati > Pseudomonadota > Alphaproteobacteria > Hyphomicrobiales > Nitrobacteraceae > Bradyrhizobium > Bradyrhizobium genomosp. III. The sequence continues at coordinate 84,901 of NZ_AJQF01000121.1, forward strand.
GATGCCGATTGTGCCGCCGGCGAGCTGGCGCCCCATCCGCGCTTCGACCTTGCGCCCGGCCTGGTAGTCCGCCGTCGCCCGGGATATGCCGCGGGAGAGATCGACCATGAAGCCGATCGCGAGCTCGGCCACCGCCTGAACGAAGCCGGGGCCGGCCCGGGTCACGAGCACGCCGGCCTTTGATGCCGCCTCGACGTCAACGTTGCGGATGTCGACGGCACAGCGGACGAAGGCCCGCAGACGCGGCAGCTGCGCAAAAATCTCGCCGCGCCCTTCGGTCATGCGATCGGCGACGATGATGTCGGCATCTTTCGCGGCGCGCACGAGGCCGGCGGCGTCCAGGGTTTCGTCGCTCTCGTGCAGGATCACCTCGGCGGCCGCGCGCAGGCCGCTCAGGCTGCGATCGCCATAGTAATTGCGCCGCATCTCCGGCGTGTGAGCGAGCAGAACCTTCACGACAAAACTCCTTCAGTAACCGAATGCCCGCGGCAGCGCGGTCGACAGCCATGGCACGAAGGCGATGACGAGCAGGCAGAGGAACAACAGGCCGAGATAGCCCATGATCGGCTTCACCGTCTGCTCGATCGGCACGTTGCCGATCAGGCAGGCACCGTAAAGGCCGAGCCCGAGCGGCGGCGCGAACAAACCGATGCCCATGGCGATGACCAGCACGACGCCGAAATGCAGGGGATCGACGCCGAGCTGCACGGCCACCGGCAACAGCAGCGGCCCGAAGATGATCAGCGCGGCGGCGCCCTCCAGCACCGAGCCCATCACGATCAGCACGGCGATCGCGAGCAGGATGAACAGCCAGACGCCTGAGGTCTTCGACAAACCGAGCATGAAATCGCCGACCGCATGCGGCACCTGCTGCAAGGTCAGCGTGAACGCGAGCGACTGCGCGGCGGCGACGATGAACAGCACGAGACCGGCGCGCGTCGCCGCCTGCACGAAGCTGTGCGCGGCCGATTTGAAGCTGAGCTCGCGGAACACCACGCTGCCGACGACGAGCGCATAGGCCACCGCGAAGGCCGAGATCTCGGTCGCGGTGGCAAAGCCGCTCTTGAAGCCGAAGAAGATCATGAAGATCAGGCCGAACGAGGCGATCGCGCCGCTCCACAGCCCCGACACCGGCATCTGCGGCTCGACGTCCTCGACCTTGTCCGGCCGCTTGCCGAAGATGATGGACACCGCAATCAGCACCAGCGCCATCAGCGCCGACGGCAAGAGCCCCGCAACGAACAGGCCGCCGATCGACAAGTTGGCCACAAAGCCCAGAATAATCAGGTTGATACAGGGCGGGATGGTCTCCGCCATCACCGCGGACGCCGCCAGCAGCGCCACCGCGCCGCCGGGGTTCTGCTTCGAGCGGCGCGCCGCCGGGATCAGCACCGAGCCGACCGCGGCGACATCGGCCATCTTCGAGCCCGAGATGCCCGAGAACAGCACCATCGACGCCACCATCACGACGTTCAGTCCGCCGCGCATGCGGCCGACCCCGCGCTGCAACAGCTCGATCAGGCGCACCGACATGCCGTTGGCTTCCATGAGATAGCCGACGAGGATGAAGAACGGGATCGCAAGCAGCACGAAATTGTCGATGCCGCGCGCCATCTGCTGGGCGAAGATGACGCCGGGCAGCGCGCCCTCGACCCAGATGAAGATGAGCGCGGCAAGCGCCAGCGCAAAGCCAATCGGCAATCCGCCGAACAGCGTCACGAAAAAGCCGATCAGCATCAAGGTGCCCGCCGACGGCACCGAGGACGGCGACAGATAATCCCAGGCGAGATAGAGCCCGGTGACGACGATGATCGCAACGATCCCCCTGACGATATCGGGAAGCGGCCTCGCGCAGAGATGGTCGATGGCGAACACCGTCATGAACAGCGCGCCGACGCCCATCGGATAGAACGTCAGCTCCAGCGGCAGGCCGGAACCGGTGGTCTGGCCTGCAGTCAATGAGCCCAGCTTGATGGCATTATAGGCGACGTAACCCGAGATCAGCACCACCAGCAGAGCGCCAGCGGCATCGACCAGCGCGCGCAGGCGCAGCGGCAGGAGATCGCGGAAGAACGACACGCCGACATTCTCGCCGCGCGCGAGCGCGCTCGCCGCGCCGAAGAAGGCCGAACCGACCATCAGCCCGCGCGCGACGTCGTCGGACCATTCGACCGGCGCGTTGAAGAAGAAACGCAGCAGCACCGAGACGCAGACCACCACGAGATCGGCGGCGAGCAGGATGGCCGCGATCGCGTCGCTGAGCTGAAGCAGCAGGGCGATGCTGCCGTGGCGGG
>NZ_AJQF01000122.1:0-16667 GCF_000261705.1 Bradyrhizobium genomosp. III
CGTCACCACCATCTCAGACCTGGCCATCAGGCTTGCGTCGCGCGGATGATGTCGATGACGGCCTTGGATTCCGGCCGGGCCTTGATGAAGTTCTCGGTCTGCGGCGCGACCCGCTTCTTGAAGGCCTCGCGGTCGCATTCGGCAACCGTCACGCCCTTCTCGGTCAAGGCCGCCAGCGCCTCCTTCTCGACCGCAAGCCCATGGGCACGCGTGTCGGCCGCGGCCTTCTTCGCAGCATCGAGAAAGCCCTCGCGCAGCTTCGGGTCCATGCGGTTGTAGGTCATGTCGCTGAAGTAGATCGCAAGCGGCGAGAAATTGTGCTGCGTCAGGGCGTAGAATTTCGCCGTCTCGAAGAACTTGCTGGCCAGGATCGTCGGCGGATCGTGCTCCAGGCCGTCAAGCACGCCGGCCTGCAAGGCCGTATAGATTTCGCCGAAGGCCAGCGGCGTCGCGGCGGCGCCCATCAGCCGCAGGCATTCCGTGATGACGGGGTTCGGCAGCGTCCTGATCTTGAGGCCGGCGAGATCTTCCGGCGTTTTCACCGGCTTCTTCGCCAATACGCTGCGCGAGCCGAAATTATAGGCCCAGGCGATGATGCGGATGTTGCCGCCCTTGAGCAGGGCGTCCTCGATCGGCTTGGCGGCGCCGGCATCGAACGCCTTGGTCTGCTGCGGGAAGCTGGAGAACAGAAAGCCGAGATCGTAGGTGCCGACCAGCGGCACCAGATTGGCCGAGATCGAGGAGCCTGACACCATGAGATCAATGACGCCGAGCTTCACCGAGTTGATGACGTCGATCTCCTGGCCGAGTTGGTTGTCGGGGAAGAACGCGACCTCGACTTGCTCGCCGAGCCCGTTACCCTTCAAATTCTTGACGAGGTTGTCGTAGTAGACGCGGCCGTTGGCGAACTTGGGATCGTTCGGCAGCGAGGAGGAGCATTTCAGCTTGAGCGTCGCGGCTTCGGCGCGGCCGATGATGGCGGGGGAGAGCACGAGGCCGGCGGTGACCGCCGCCGATGACTTGATGAACGCGCGACGGTTCACGGGCACGATGGTCATGGTGCGGTCTCTCCCACATTATTTTTTGTTCGCCGCGGTCGTTGCCGTGGCCTGTTGCGTGGACTGTATGGCCAAAGCGACGGCGCAGGCAAGCGTGGCGGCCGGCCGCCCCCGAGCGCGCCCGCGGCGCGTTCCGTCAGTCCGCGAGCGCTCCAGAACGACTGTGATTCCCGGCATTTGCGATGCGGATCGGCCTGCGGCCTCATCTGCGCGAGGGCGCTTTCGCGTAGACTTGGCATCGATCCAATTGGAGCATGGATCAATGCGCAATTCACATGGATGTGCCCAGAACGATGCCCTTCCAGCTCCGGCAAACGTTCTGCCCCATTTTGCCGCACGCCGAGCGTGATCCAGTGCACAGACAGGCGCATGGCGGCCCCCTAGAAAAAGTGACATCATCGCGCGTATTGCCGATGGAGGTGACATCATGCGCCGTCCAGCCCTTCCCAATTTGCTTCTTGCTTCCGGTTTTCTTGCGCTCGCACAGTTGATGACACCGACGATGGCCGCGGCCGAAGCGCGGCTCGCGCTGGTGATCGGCCAATCCGCCTATCGAACCGTGCCCGAGTTGCCCAACGCCGCCAACGACGCCAAGGGCATGACGGAGCTGCTCGGCAATGCCGGCTTCACCGTCACCACGGCCGCCAACCTGGCGCAGAACGAGATGCGCGCGGCGATCTCGGATTTCGCCGGCAAGGTCAGCGCCAGCGGCGCCGACACGGTGGCATTGGTGTTTTATGCCGGCCATGGCCTGCAGATCGACGGCGAGAATTATCTGGTGCCGGTCGATCTCGATCCCAAGCGCGAGGCCGACATTCCGCTCCAGGGCGTGCGGCTGAACGACATGCTCAACACGCTCGGCGCGCTGCCGACGCGGGCGCGCATCTTCATGCTCGATGCCTGCCGCAACAATCCGTTCCCGGCGCTCAGCGGCGCCGGCCACGGGCTTGCGATCGTCGACACCAAGGCCGGCGCGCCGGGCTCCTTCATCTCCTATTCAACCTCGCCCGGCGCCGAGGCCGAGGACGGCAGTGGCATCGACAGCCCCTACACCACGGCAGCGCTGACCGTTGCCAAGCAGCCCAATCTGCCGATCGAGGAAGTGTTCAAGCGCATCCGCGTCGCCGTCGCGCAATCGACCGACGGACGGCAGATCCCCTGGGAAAGCTCCTCGCTGACAACCGACTTCAAGTTCTTCGGCGAGAGCAGCGGCAGCCAGCCGGCCATGCCGGGCGCGTCCTCGATGGCGCTCGCCAGCGGCACGCGCAGCGTCGAGGATTGGCGCAGGGACTTGCAGGGCAAGCCGGCCATGGTCGCCTATGAACTCGTCATCACCGACGACACGGTGCCGGCGTATCAGGCCTATATCGAGCTGTACGCACAGGACACCCGTACACCGCGCGTGCGCACCGTACTGGAGCGGCGACGGCAGATGCTGGCCTGGGAGCGCGCTACCGCGATCAACACCCGCGCCTCGTTCGAGGCTTATCTTGCGAACTGGGACAACAGCGACCTCGCGGCAACCGCACGCAGGCTGTTGCTTCGCGTGCAGAACCGAAATTACGGCCTGCCTGTCGCCGCCGCTGCGAGCCCTGCCCCGGTCGCCGTCGCGATGGCCCCGACCTGCCCATGCTCGACCCCGTCGAGCCCGGCAACGCCCGTCAATCCGAGCGTCGCGCCCGTGATCAAGAAGCGCGTCGACGACACACCGCCCAAGCGCAAGGTGGTCGAGACGCCGCCCAGGCGCCGGCCGCTACCGGACGAAGTGGTCTACGAGCGCGCCCCGCCCCCGGGGCCGCCGCCAGCCGCTGTCATGCAGGGCATCGGCGTCGGTATCGGGATCGGCATTGGAATGGGCGGCCGCGGCGGCGGCGACCATTATCGCGGCGACTACCGCAGATACTGAGACTGTCCAGCATAGACATTGATCCGGCTCGCGCCCGACGCGCGAGCCGGATCTACTACGCCAGCGCCGGATAGTCGTGTTGGACGGCCTCCCGGATCCAGCCCGCCTGGATCGCGCGAAACAGGATCTGCGCCGTCTTGATATCATTTGCCTTCACGCAGAGGTCGACGATGCGGCGGACCGCATCGTCGCGCATCAGATCGTCTGCGATCTTCATCGCAATTTCCATCGCGACGCGGGCTGCACGTTCAAAGCGCTCACGTTCGCGCTTATCAGCCTGTGCGGAGCCTCCGACAGCCTCCGCGCCCGCTCTCGCAGCCTCGCAGATGTTACGAATGCGCTCCGCCGCGTCGATATCGCCGATCGGTCCCTGGATCGGCTCATCCCAGATGTCGGCCGGCTGCCGCCTTGCGAACCACTTCATTGCCCCCACCCGTGGCCTTTATTGGCTTGCACCGTTCAGGACGTGCGGCGCGGCCCGATCGCCTCGAACTGCGCCTTCTGCTCGTCGTTGAGCGTGGCGTAGAAATCATCGAGCGCCGCGCGCACCGACTTGATCCCGTCCAGCATCGCATCGAGCCGTTTGCGGATTGTGGCCATGCGTGCCGGCGGCGTCATCACATCATTGGGCTCGCAGCCCGCCTTGAGCGATGCGCTGACCTTGGCGCTGGTATCCTGGAGCACCTGGAGCGCCGCACGCTGGGTGTCGCTCGGACGAAGCCTCTCATCGATCGCAGCACCGGGCCAATCGAACGCGGCGGTCACATTGCAAGACTGCACCGACGCTTCCCTCGCATTGTTCGGTGCCGTCGCACGACGCTGATCCTCGGCCAGCGCATTGAAGCGCGCCTTCTGCTCGTCGTTCAGCGAGCCATAGAATTGGTCGAGCGCGGGCTGGACCAGCTCGACAGCCTTCTGCATCGCCTCGATGCGCTGCTGCATCGTTGCGAGCCGGCCGGGCGCCGTCGCTGCGGCCTGCGTCGGACAGGATGTGCGGATCAGCGCTGCCGCGTCGACTGAGGCATTGCCGAGCGCATCGAGAGCGGCGCCCTGCGCATCTGTCGGCTGCACCGCGGATGCGATCTGATCGATCGGTAGTCCGGCGATGGCACGCCGGTCACTGCCGCAGAGCTGATCGAGCGGTGCGCTACGCGCCCGTCGTCGTCCCTGCGGTTGCTGCGGCAGATAGGCCGACAGGCGATCATAGCCATAGGGGCCGAAAATGCCTGCATAGATGTCCGGATAGCCGTACCCCCAGAAGCCGAGCCCGTCGCCCCAGATCGTGTAGTCGTAAAGGTCGTTATAGGCGAACGGCCAGAACAGCGGCCCGACCCAGCCATAGCCGCCGCCCGCATGCTGCCACCATCCGCTGCTTGCGCCGCTCCAGCCGGCCAATGCGGCTGCTGCCACGATCTGTGTACGCGCTGCCGGATTGCTGATCAGTCGGCCGTTCCGGAATGCGCTGGTGTTCAGGGCATTGCGGAAGCGCGCGGGGCGGATCGCCGCATTGCGGATCTGACCGAAGTTGGGCCCGCCGCGTCGGACCCCGGACGTGAACCGCATGCCGCGATGATGCCCGCCGGCATGCCCATGTCCACCGCCGTGGCCACGGAAATGTCCGCCGCCGTGATGACCACCGCCGTGCCCGCCTCCATGGCCGCCTCCATGGCCACCGCCATGTCCGCCCTTCGCCAGAGCCGCGCCCGCCAGCATGCAGGCAAGCGCCATCGCGGCAATTCCAATGACCGGTCGCACCATCGCATCCTCCCGCAGAGCCGCGCCATTGAGGCATCGGAACTTGGCGGGAATTGGAACCGACAGGATTGCCGAAAGTTCCCACCCCCGACCGGGGGACGGCCTCGGCCCTGCGGCGGCTTGTGGTGCCGAAGGCCTACGCCTCCGGCACAATCTTGCCGGGGTTGAAGATGTTGAGCGGATCGAGTGCCTTCTTCAGTGCCCGCATCGCATCGAGCGCCTCGGGGCCGAGTTCCGCCTTAAGGTATTTCTGCTTGCCCTGGCCGATGCCGTGCTCGCCGGTGCAAGTGCCGTCCATGGCCTGCGCGCGCTCGACCAGGCGATGCATGAACTCCTCGCCGCGCGCCATCTCCGCCCCGTCGTTGGTGTCGCAGACCAGCGAGCAATGGAAATTGCCGTCGCCGACATGGCCGACGATCGGCGACAACAGATTGAGGCGCTTGAGATCCTCTTCGGTCTCGCTGACGCAATCGGCAAGCCGCGAGATCGGCACGCAGACGTCGGTTGCGACCACGCCGATGCTGTCGCCGGGCCGCAGCGCCTTCACCGACCAATAGGCGTCGTGCCGCGCCTGCCACAGCTTCGTGCGATCCTCCGGCTTCGTGGTCCAGGAGAATTCGCCGCCGCCGCAATCCCTCGCAATCTCACCGAACGCCTTGGACTGCTCGGCAACCTCGATCTCGCTGCCGTGGAATTCCATCAGGAGCAGCGGCGTCTCCGGCAGCGTCAGCTTCGAATAAGCGTTACAGGCTTGCACCTGCGCGGCATTGAGCAGCTCGATGCGCGCCACGGGAATACCGGTCTGGATCGCCAGGATCACGGCCTGACAGGCCCCGTGCACGCTCTCGAACGACACCGCACCGGCCGCGATCGTCTCGGGGATGCCGCGCAGACGGATGGTCAATTCCGAGATGATTCCGAGCGTGCCTTCAGCGCCGACGAACAGATGGGTGAGGTCGTAGCCGGCGGATGACTTCTTGGCGCGCGTGCCCGTGGTGATGATCTCGCCGTCGCCGCGCACCACCTTCAGCGCCAGCACGCTCTCGCGGATGGTGCCGTAGCGCACTGCGTTGGTGCCGGAGGCGCGGGTCGAGGCCATGCCGCCGAGCGAGGCATCCGCGCCGGGATCGATCGGGAAGAACAGGCCCTGGTCGCGTAGATGCTCGTTGAGCGCCTTGCGGGTGACGCCGGGCTGGATCACGCAGTCGAGGTCCTCGGCGTGCACCGCGAGCACCTTGTTCATGTCGCGCAGGTCGATCGAGATACCGCCGGCGGGCGCGTTGACCTGGCCCTCGAGCGAGGTGCCGGTGCCGAAGGGAATGACGGGGACGCGGTTCTTGGCGCAGATCCTCACCACGTCCTGGATGTCGGCGGTCTCCTGCGCCATCACCACGCCATCCGGCGGCTGGTTGGGAATCCAGGTGGTGGTATGGCCGTGCTGCTCGCGCACGGCCTGCGAGGTGATGAGGCGGTTGCCGAAGCGTGCGGCAAGCTGCTCCAGTGCGCTCGCGAGGGCTTTCGGCTCCGGCCGCGGCGGATTATTGGTGATGGTCGTACCCACGGAATTCCTCCCGACAGAAGAACCGTGGCAAAGGACATAAAACCGGTCAAGTCAAGCGACCGGACGCATAGCTGGAAGGAAACATGCCGGAGACTGCCGCCTCAGCGCCCCAAGCACAGCCATTCCGCGCCTCGATCATGCAGATCGAGCCGCAATGGATCGATTATAACGGCCATCTCAACATGGCCTATTACAACGTGATGTTCGACCGCGCGATCGACCAGCTCTGGGCCGAGCTCGGCATCGGGCCGGCTTACATGAAGGAACGCCACGGCTCGACCTTCACCGCCGAATGCCACGTGCGTTACTTGCGCGAAATCCACCTCGGCGATCCCGTGCAGATCTTGGTCTGGCTGCTGGAGGCCGACGACAAGCGGCTGCACACGTTCGAGGAGATGCGGCACGCAAGCGAAGGCTGGCTGTCGGCGACGTCCGAGAACATGTCGCTTCATATGGACATGAACTCGCGCAAGGTTGCGCCTTTTCCGCCGGATATAAGCGAGCGCATCGCTGCGGTCACAAAGGCCCACAGCGCGGTCTCGCGCCCCGAGGGCATCGGCCGCAACGTGGCGATGCCCTCGAGGCGGTAGCGCGTGATCCGGCGCACTAGACCCTGTTGCGGCCGCGGGCCAGGCCGACCACGGCCGAGACCAGGAACAGAACGACCGCGATGAAGAAGATGATCTTGGCGATCTCGATCGAGGCGCCGGCGATGCCGCCGAAGCCCAGGATGCCGGCGATCAATGCGATAACCAGAAACGTCACAACCCAGCCAAGCATGGTAAAATCCTCGTCTTGATGTCTGTCTGCGCTTGGCGCGGCTGGCCGCGCCACCTGCCCAGACAATCTCGAGGCGGGAACGATGGTTCCGATCCGCGCAGGGTGGAAATTCGAAAGGCCCGCAGGAACAAATTGGCCTGCCGCGCACGTGGAAAACCTCATTCCGCCGCCCCATATAGGCACCATCCCTGTTAGAAGGCTCCCTTCCGCCACCCCGCGGTGCCATCGTGGGGCCAATGATTCGCATGACCGAGCCGAGCAAGATCACGTCCCAGAACGTCCCCGACCACCAACCCGCAGCCGGCGGCATTGCCGCGCGTGCGCGCGCCTCGGTGGGCCCGAAATATCTGTCCGGGCTCAATCCGGAGCAGCGCGAGGCCGTGGAGACGCTGGACGGCCCGGTCCTGGTGCTGGCCGGCGCCGGGACCGGCAAGACGCGCGTGCTGACGACGCGTATCGCCCACATCCTGAGCCAGGGCCGCGCCCGCCCCGCCGAGATCCTGTCGGTGACCTTCACCAACAAGGCGGCGCGCGAGATGAAGCACCGGCTCGGCCAGATGCTCGGCCATGCCGTCGAGGGCATGCCGTGGCTCGGCACCTTCCACTCCATCGGCGGCCGCATCCTGCGCACCCATGCCGAGCTGGCGCAGCTCAAGTCCAACTTCACCGTGCTCGACACCGACGACCAGGTGCGGCTGCTGAAGCAGCTGCTGCAGGCCGAGAACATCGACGACAAGCGCTGGCCAGCACGCATGCTCGCCGGCCTGATCGACGGCTGGAAGAACCGCGGCCTGATGCCGTCTCAGGTGCCGTCAGGCGAAGCCGCCATGTTCGGCAACGGCAAGGGCGGCAAGCTCTATGCGAGCTATCAGGAGCGGCTGAAGATTTTGAACGCGGCCGATTTCGGCGATCTGCTTTTGGAAGATATCCGCATCTTCCGCGAGCATCCGGATATTCTCAGGCAGTACCAGCAGCGTTTCAAATTCATCCTGGTCGACGAGTACCAGGATACGAACGTCGCTCAATATCTGTGGCTGCGGCTGCTGTCGCAGGCGCCGTCGTCCCCGTCCTTCGCCTCTCCCCGCTTGCGGGGAGAGGCCGACGCGCAAAGCGCGGCGGGTGAGGGGGACTCTCCGAGCACCGCGCTCGTGGAGACTCCCCCTCACCCCGACCCTCTCCCCGCAAGCGGGGCGAGGGAGCAGACGCCCCCCACCAAAAACATCTGCTGCGTCGGCGACGACGACCAGTCGATCTATGGCTGGCGCGGCGCCGAGGTCGACAACATCCTGCGCTTCGACCACGATTTTCCCGGCGCCAAGGTCATCCGCCTCGAGCGCAACTATCGCTCGACCGGCCACATCCTCGCCGCCGCCTCGCACCTGATCGCGCACAATGAAGGCCGGCTCGGCAAGACGCTGCGCACCGAGGACCAGGACGGCGAGAAGGTCACGGTAACGGGCTCGTGGGATTCGGAAGAGGAAGCCCGCGGCATCGGCGAGGAGATCGAGCAGATCCAGCGCAAGGGCGAGAAGCTCAACGAGATCGCGATCCTGGTGCGCGCCTCCTACCAGATGCGCGAGTTCGAAGACCGCTTCGTCACGCTCGGCCTGCCCTACCGCGTCATCGGCGGCCCTCGCTTCTACGAGCGCGCCGAAATCCGCGATGCTCTGGCGTACTTGCGCGTCATCAACTCGCCGGCCGACGACCTCGCCTTCGAGCGTATCGTCAACGTGCCCAAACGAGGCCTCGGCGACGCTACCGTGCAGATGCTGCACGACCACGCCCGCAAGCGCCGCATTCCCTTGTTCGAAGCGGCGCGCGCCGTAGTCGAGACCGACGAGCTGAAGCCGAAGGCACGCGGCTCGCTTCGCGAGGTCGTCGCCCAGTTCGACCGCTGGCGCGCCCAGCGCGAGGTCACCGCGCACACCGACCTCGCCCAGATCGTGCTCGACGAGAGCGGCTATACCGAGATGTGGCAGAAGGACCGTTCGGCGGACGCCGCAGGCCGGCTGGAGAATTTGAAAGAGCTGGTGCGCTCGATGGAGGAGTTCGAGAACCTGCAAGGGTTCCTCGAGCACATCTCGCTGGTGATGGACCGCGACAGCGGCGCCGATGAGGACGCGGTGTCGCTGATGACGCTGCATTCGGCCAAGGGGCTCGAATTCGACAACGTGTTCCTGCCCGGCTGGGAGGAGGGCCTGTTCCCGAGCCAGCGCACGCTGGACGAACAGGGCCGCGCCGGCCTCGAGGAGGAGCGTCGGCTCGGCCATGTCGGCCTGACCCGCGCCCGCCGCCGCGCCATGATCTATTTCGCCACCAACCGCCGGATCCACGGCACCTGGTCGACCACGATCCCGTCGCGCTTCCTCGACGAACTGCCGGCGGCCAATGTCGAGATCACCGAATCCAAGGGCGGCTCGGCCTGGGGCGGCACCGGCGGCTACGGCGCCTCACGCTTCGACGACATGGAGGCATTCGGCTCCACCTATTCGACGCCGGGCTGGCAGCGCGCGCAGGCCAACCGCAACCGGGGCGGCGGCCGCAATGGCGGCGGTGGCGGCGGCGTTAGAAGCGGCGGCTTCGAGGAAGAGGCTGCGACGTTCTCATCCTCCTCGTCATCAGGCCCCGACTTCGGCAGCTTCTCCTCGCGCCGCCGCGGTCCCCTGACGATCGAGGGCGAGCTGGTCGCCAAATCCACCGGCACAACTTCCGAATTCTCGCTGTCCGACCGCGTCTTCCACCAGAAATTCGGCTACGGACGCGTCACCAAGATCGACGGCAACAAGCTCACCATCGCCTTCGACAAGGCCGGCGAGAAGAAGGTCGTGGACAGCTTTGTGCAGCGGGCGTGAGCGCCCGATATGGCTCAGTATGTTGCCATCATCGAAGACACCGATCCCGACGCTGTCAGCCTGTGGTTTCCCGACCTGCCCGGCTGCATTTCCGGCGGCGACGATGTCGAGGAGGCCCTGGAGAGTGCACCCGAGGCACTCGCCTTCTATGCGCAGGAGCTGATCGCGGACGGCCGGCAGCTTCCTCCGCCCAGAACATTGGACGAGCTCAAGGCCGAGCCTGAGTTCGCCGACGACCTCAGGAAACACACGGTCGCCCTGATCGAATGGCCGCCCCGTGAAGACGCCGACGAGTGAGGACTGTTCGCCGCACTCGCCGGGCCTTCGACAGTTCTCGTCCGAACAGCCCTTGACCAGCCCGAACTTCCCCGTATCAGATGCAACCATGGTCCGGGGCATCGCACTGATCTTGCTGGCATTGGGGATGCCGTCGCTTAGCGCGGCGGAGACCATGAGCTTTGGCGATTCGATTGGGCTCCTGGCCAAGAGCTGCGGTGCGGAAATCGTCGCCAATTGCCGCGGCGTCAACCCGGATTCGACCCGCCTGAAGGAGTGCCTGTCGCGCAACCGCGACGTGCTGTCCCAACAATGCGCGAGCGACTATCTCGGCGCGTTCGACGCCATCCAGAAGCGCGTCGCCGCGCGCGTCACGGTGGCGAACGCCTGCCAGCGCGAGATCGTCAAGGTCTGCGGCGGCTCGACCAAGGAGACCAGCAAGTCGATCCCCTGCCTGGTTTCGACGCCCAAGGGCATCAGCAACAACTGCCTGAAAGCCGTCGACGACGCGGGGTACCGCTGATGCGCGCGAGCAGGCTTTTCATTGCCGGAACTGCGGTCGCGCTCGGCCTCGCTTTGCTCGCGGGCACTGCCGTCGCCCAGACGGCGGCGCCGACCCGCGACGACATCGTCGGCAAGCTCAACCATTTCGAAGAAGCCGCCGAGGTCGACCTTCCCGCGCTGAAGCAGCAGGTGATGGAGCGCGCCAAGGCCAGGATCAAGAACGATCCGGGTCCGGTGAACCGGCCGCCGATCGCGCCTGACCTCGCCAAGCTACCCGCCTTCAACGCGCAGATCCAGTTCGATGCCGACACGCCGATCATCCAGCCGGCCTCCTACCAGACCGTCGGCCGCATCGCGGACGCGCTGGTTCATTCCTCGCTGCTGCCCTACACGTTCCTGATCGTCGGCCACGTCGAATCCAACTCGAAGACGCGCGAGGCCAACGCGATCCTGAGCCAGCGCCGCGCCGACGCGATCCGCGACGTGCTGGTGAACACGTTCAAGATCTCGACCAAGCGGCTGCATCCGATCGGGCTCGGCGAGGAGCAGTTTCTCGACCGGGCCAAGCCGACCTCGGCCGTCAACGGCCAGTTGCAAATCCTGACCTATGCCAAGGTGCCCGAGGAGGCGCCTGCGCATCCGGCTGCGGCGCCTGCGCCTGCGGCGAAAAAGCCCGCCAAGAAGCGCTGAGCAAACGCAACTTCGCACCCGACGGAACCCTTTGAAGTCCCGATCGTTTTGTAGCCTGTTCGGGGCGCACAAATGCGGTTTCACGCGACAAAAGCGCCGGTTTGTGCACCGCCCGGTCCAGTGCTATAGCCTCTGTTCGCCCTTCCCCGACCCCGTGCTGCATGAGACCGAAATGGGTGGCTATTTCCAGCGCCAACTTGCCGTTTATGTCGAGTACCATCGCGACCCCCGGAACACGGCGATGCATGTGGTCGGTATTCTCCTGTTGTTCACCGGCGCCGTGATGCCGCTGACGCTGGTCAGGCTTCCGCTGTTCGGTTTCGATGTCAGCCTCGCGGTGATCCTGGCGTTGCCGGTCCTGATATATTGGCTGCTGCTCGATGTGGCGCTCGGGATCGGCATTCTGGCGGTCTCTATCGTGCTGTTTTCGGTTGCGACGACCGTTGCGGCGCAAGTCAGCACCGCGACGATGTGGGCGATTTTCGCCGCGCTGGTGGCGCTCGGCCTCGCCGCGCAGGCCATCGGTCACAAGGTTTTTGAGGGCCGCGAAGCCTCGTTGTTCACTTTTCCTTCGCATCTTTTGCTTGGACCGATGTTCGTGATGGCAAAATTATTCATTGCATTGGGCTTCCGTCGCGACCTTGCCGCGATTCTGGCGCCTCTTCCGGCCAATTCCCTTTCAACCCGATAGCTCTAGACGCGAAACAGCAACCTTCTGCATGGCTCTCGTACTGGTTACCGGTGGCAGTGGCTTCATCGGACATCACCTCGTCGAAGCGCTCCGCGCCCGTGGGCAGCGGGTGCGCGTTCTCGATGTCCGCGCGCCGGCCGCGGCCAACGCGGACGTTGAATTCGTCCACGGCTCGGTGCTCGACGGCGCAGCAGTCGATACTGCGATCGCCGGGGTCGATCAGGTCTATCACCTCGCCGGCCTGCCCGGCATGTGGGTCGCCAACAAGCAGGACTTTCACGAGGTCAACTGTCGCGGCACCGAAATCGTGCTCGCGGCCGCAATGAAGCGCGGCGTGTCGCGCTTCCTGCACTGCTCGACGGAATCGATCCTGTTCCCCTATTCCGACCTCAAAGGCGCAGCCGCCGAAGAGGCGCTACAGCCGGCCGACGCGATGCCGGGCGCCTATACGCGGTCGAAGTCGCTCGCCGAGCATCATGCCGCGAACGCGGCGGCCAGCGGCTTTCCGCTCGTGATCGGCACGCCGACCATGCCGATCGGCGCGGCCGACCACAATCTGACGCCGCCGACGGCGATGCTGTGGTACTTCCTGCAGAAGAAGGTGCAGCCGCATCTCAACTTCCTGGTCAACCTCGTCGACGTCCGCGACGTGGCCTTGGGCCTCGTGCTGACCATGGAGCGCGGCCGCATCGGCCAGCGCTACATCCTCGGCGGCGACTGCGTCCCGCTCGGCAACATCCTGCGGATGATGTCGGCGATGAGCGGCCGCCGGCAGTTCCCGGTCGTCGTGCCCGGCAAGATCGCCGAGCTCTCCGGCATCATGCTCGAATACCTCGCCGATCGCGTCACGCGGCGGCCGCCCAATGGCACCGCCGAGGGCGTGCGCATTGCGCTCGCCGCGAGCGACCTCTCGATCGGCAAGGCGCGCACAGAGCTCGGTTACGCGCCGCGTCCGATCGAGCCCGTGCTGCGCGAAACCATCACCCATCTGCTCGCCCGCAACGGCCAGCAGCCCTCCGGCGCCATCAAGCATCACGCGCTCTCCTCGCGCGCGAGCTGAAGCCGCCGCCCAACGCAAAGAACCTTCATGTCCTTCGATTTCAGCAAGCTTCTCTCTGTCGCCTGGGGTGGCTGGACCACGACCTGGCCGACGCAACTGCTCGCCCTGATCTGGCTCGCCTGGCTCGCCAGCTGGGTCGGCGCCTCGTTCTGGCAGGGCCGCACCCAGAAGCAGGTGCTGACGCTGGAGTCGGGCCGCTATCGCATCCCGATCCTGGTCGGCGGCATCCTGTTCACGCCGTGGACCGCGGAAGTGCTCGGTGAGAAGCCGCTCTGGGTGTTCAGCAATACCGCCGTCTACATCACGGCGCTGATCGTGCTTGCCGGCATCTCCTTCACCTGGTGGGGACGGCTGCATCTCGGAAAGTTCTGGTCGAACACCATCACCCACAAAGAAGACCACCGCGTCGTCGACACCGGGCCGTACGGCATCGTGCGCCATCCGATCTACACCGGCCTGATCGCGGGCATGCTCGCCACCGGCATCGCAGTCGGCACCGTCACCGCGATCCTCGGCGCGATCCTGATCTCGCTCGGCATGTGGCAGAAGGGCCGGATGGAAGAGGTGTTCCTCTCCAAGGAGCTTGGCGAAGACGCCTACGGCGCCTATTGCCGGCGCGTGCCGATGATCATCCCGTTCCTGTCGCCGCGGTGAGGGCTTAGCAGCTCGCCTCACTCTCGTGTGTCCCGGACGCGCTGCAACGCCCTTGGCGTTGCTGCGCAGAGCCGGGACCCAGATAGCGACGTACTACATGGCGGTGAGATGGGCCCCGGCTCTGCATCGCACCGCGAAGACGCGCTGGGCTGCGTCCGGGGCACCAAGCGCGTGCTTGGACGCACCAAGGAACCGCCCCTCCCCAAGCCCGTTATCCCTCGACAGCTGCCACCTGCGCGAGCATCGAGCCATGTCGGACGCCTACGATTATTTTCGCGAGCATGCGATCGCCGCTGTCCGCAAGGCGCGGGCGCTGCCGCGCGGGCGACCGAAGCAGAAGCAGCGCACGGTGGCGCGGGTCTATCATCTGCTGTCCAAGGAGGCCGCGCTGGTGCCGAACATCCATCACCTCGACGATTTTCGTGCGGCACGGCGACTGGAGCGGCAGATCCCTCGCTGATCTCCGGGCAAGCCCCGCCAGCGTTCGTCCCATGCAAAATCGATCGGCTGCCATTCCGCGGGAATAGGCCCGGCCGGCGCCCCGCACAGGTTGACGTCTGCCCCGTCAGCCAGTTGGATGCGCGCGCAAACAGGGGCCCTCTCATGACCTTCTCCAGCATCTTTGCGCAGTTCGTTGCGCTCCTCGGCGGCGTCGCACTGCAATGGCGGAAGCTGTCGGGCACCGTGCCTGCGCCGGCCTGGGGAGAGAAGCCCGCCATTCCCGAAGCCAAGCCGCAAGGCGCGATCCCGACCTTGAAGATGCCGACCGCGCGCGGCTGGAGCGAGGGCCAGAAGCCGACGGTCGCTCCCGGGCTCAAGGTCAACGCGTTCGCGACCGGGCTCGACCATCCGCGCTGGATCGAGGTGCTGCCCAATGGCGACGTGCTGATTGCGGAGGCGACGCAGATCGCGGGCGCACCGCGCAGCGTGTTTCATTACGCGATGCAGGCAACGATGCGGCGCGCCGCGGCGCTCGGCGTGTCCGCCGACCGCATCACGCTGCTGCGTGACAAGGACGGCGACGGCGTCGCCGAGCAACGCGGCGCCTTCATGGAAAATCTCAGCCAGCCGTTCGGCATGGCGCTGGTCGGCGAGACCTTCTATGTCGGCAATACCGACGGCGTGATGGCGTTTCCCTATGTCGCGGGTGCCGACCGCATCACCGCGCCGGGCAAGCGGCTCACGACGTTCAAGCCAAGCGGACACTGGACCCGCAGCCTGCTGGCAAGCCCCGACGGCAAGAAGCTCTATGCCGGAGTCGGCTCGCTCAGCAACATCGCCGAGATGGGCATGGAGGTCGAGGAAGGCCGCGCCGCGGTCTACGAGCTCGACCTCGTTGCCGGCACGCACCGCATTTTCGGCGCGGGCCTGCGTAACCCGGTCGGGCTTGCGTGGGAGCCGAATACGGGTGTGCTCTGGACCGTCGTCAACGAGCGCGACGGCCTCGGCGACGAGACGCCGCCGGATTATTTGACGTCGGTGCGCGACGGCGGCTTCTACGGCTGGCCCTATTGCTATTGGGGCAAGACGGTGGACGACCGCGTGCCGCAGGATCCTGCGATGGTCGCCAAGGCGCTTCAACCGGACTACGCGCTCGGCGGCCACACCGCCTCGCTCGGCCTGTGCTGGATGCCCGCAGGCACGCTGCCGGGCTTCCCCGACGGCATGGTCATCGGCCAGCACGGCTCGTGGAATCGCAGCACACTGTCCGGCTACAAGCTGGTGTTCATCCCGTTCGAGAACGGCAAGCCGTCCGGCCCCGGCCGCGACATCCTGTCGGGCTTCCTGTCCCCGGACGAGAAGGAATCCTACGGCCGCCCGGTCGGTGTCGTGATCGGCCCCGACAAGAAATCACTGCTGATGGCGGACGACGTAGGCAACGTCATCTGGCGCGTCACGGGCGCGTAAAGGATCACGTCCCCACACACAGCGTGGCGCGCTGCTTCTTCAGCAGCGCGATCACCGACAGCGCGGTGATCAGGCCAGTCTTTGGATTTTCGGATGGGATGTTCTCGATGCCCATCGAGAACCGCGCCGAATCCGCCTCGACCTCGATGCGGTGAACGTTGCGCGTCACGGTCGGGTCGGCCCAAACCTGGATCTCGGTACGATCGGGCCCTATTCCCGCCAGCGACAGCGCAACGGCGACATTGACGTTCGCCGGAAAGCCCTTCGCCGCTTCGCGCGCGCTGCCCTCGAACAGCTTGAGCGGCTCGCGCAGATTGTCGATGTCGATCTTGTTCTGCACGATGAAAGGCGCGCCCTTCAGCCCGTCGATCGGCTTGCGCGTCACCATCTTCACGGAATGAATGGTGCCGATTGCGGCGGCGTTGACGGCGTCGAGCCCGATCAACGCGCCGGTCGGCACGATGATGCGGCCGCCATTGGCGCGGGCGAGATCGACGAGATCGAAATTGTCGAGCAGGCCACCGACGCTCACGACGACCACCGCCTTGCCGCGCTTCACGGCGGGCTCGACGATCGCGCGCAACTGGCTGCTCGGTGCGCACTCGACCACGATGTCGGCGACCTCGCCGAGCTGATCGATCGGCAGGATCTTTGGCGGATGACGCAGACCGCCGATGAAGGCCTGATGCTTGGCGGGATCGCGCACAGCCGCGGCCGACAGCGCCAGTCCCTCAATGCCCTGATCGAGCGCGGTCGCGATCTTCGTGCCGATCGAGCCCAGCCCGGCAATGGCGACCCGCAACGCGCTCGAAGCTCTCTGTTCAGTCATCGCACTCACCTCTGGTCCGAGCTTCCGTCATAGCCCCTCACGCCTCCCGCGCATAGCTGCGCAGGCGCGCCTCGAGCACCGCCAGCATGGCATCGCGGGCCGGATCGCGCGAGCCGCGCAACCACGCGGCGGCGAGCGGCAGG
>NZ_AJQF01000123.1:0-19702 GCF_000261705.1 Bradyrhizobium genomosp. III
TTGGTCGCAGCGGCACGAAGCGCACGCCCGTGACCGCCATCCGCGCCGTCCAGCGCGGCACGATCGCAACTCCGAGCTTCGTGGCCACCAGGTTGATGATGGTCTGTTTCTCGTCGGCGACCTGCACGATGCGCGGCGTCAGGCCTGCCTGCTCGAACAGCTTGATCGTGAGGTCATGGCTGTGCGGCCGCGAACGGCGGTCCGGCACCAGCATCGCCTCGTCGGCGATGTCGGCCAGCGTGATCGACTTGCGCGCGGCCAGCGCGTGGCGCTGCGGGAACGCCACGATCGCGGTCTCCTGGAGCAGATCGCGGAATTCGAGCCGCTTGTCCGCACGATCGGGCGGGCGAACGAAGGCGAGATCGAGCGCGCCGGTCAGGATCTTCGGCAGCAGCCGGACGGTCTTGTCCTCGAGCAGCTGCACCGCGATGTCGGGATGCTTGGCGCGGAAGTCGCGCAAGAGCGGCGGCAGCAACCCGGCGGCTGCGCTGTCGATGGCGCCGATCCGGAGCCGCCGCGCAGTCCCCGCCCGGGAGCGGTTGCGCAGATTGCTCTCGACCGCCTCGACCTTGGCGAGGATAGCGCGGGCATCGCGCAGCAGCGTCGCGCCGTCCTCGGTGAGCGACACTGCACGCGTCGTCCGCGCGAACAGCCGCGTGCCCAGATCCTCCTCCAGCAGCCTGATCTGGCGGCCCAGCGCGGAAGGCAGCATCTGGAGCTGCTGCGCCGCCCGGCCGAAATGCAGCTGCTCGGCCGCCGCCACGAAGCACCGGAGCTGATGCAATTCCATTCCGCAAATCCTCTCGCCTCGCGAGGATTATATCATTTTTTTGTATAAACCAGCGTCAATTGAATCCGCCCTGCACTCCCGTCTAGATTCGCTGGCGACGCAGACAGCCAGATATGCCGGCGCGATCTCTCACACGGAGCATTCTCATGCGCACTCATTCGATCGCAGCCATTCCCGCCGACGGCATCGGCCCCGAGGTGATCTCGGCCGGCGTGCGCGTGCTGGAGGCGCTGGCAAAACGCAGCGGCGACCTCGCCTTCAGCGTCAGGACGTTCGACTGGGGTTCGGACTATTACAAGAAGCACGGCGTGATGATGCCGGCCGACGGCCTCACCGAGTTGAAGAAGTTCGACGCGATCTATTTCGGTGCGGTCGGCGCGCCTGATGTGCCCGACCACATCACGCTGTGGGGCCTGCGCCTGCCGATCTGCCAGGGCTTTGACCAATATGCCAATGTGCGGCCGACCAAGATCTTGCCCGGCGTCGCCTCGCCGCTGCGCAATGTCGGTGTCGGCGATCTCGACTGGGTGATCGTGCGCGAGAACTCTGAAGGCGAATATGCCGGCATGGGCGGCCGCGCCCACAAGGGCCTGCCGGAAGAGGTCGGCACCGAGGTCGCGATCTTCACCCGCGTCGGCGTCACCCGCATCATGCGCTATGCGTTCCAGCTCGCACAGTCGCGCCCGCGCAAATTCCTGACCGTCGTGACCAAGTCGAACGCGCAGCGCCACGGCATGGTGATGTGGGACGAGATCGCGGCCGAGGTCGCGACCGAATTCCCCGACGTCAGCTGGGACAAGATGCTGGTCGATGCCATGACGGTGCGCATGACGCTGCATCCGAAAAGCCTCGACACCATCGTCGCGACCAATCTGCATGCCGACATCCTGTCCGACCTCGCCGGCGCGCTGGCCGGAAGCCTCGGCGTGGCGCCGACCGGCAACATCGATCCGCAGCGCCGTTTCCCCTCGATGTTCGAGCCGATCCACGGCTCGGCCTTCGACATCACCGGAAAGGGCATCGCCAATCCGGTCGCGACCTTCTGGACCGGCGCGCAGATGCTCGAGCATCTCGGCGAGAAGGACGCCGCTTCAAGGCTGATGGCGGCGGTCGAGCGCGTCTGCGCAGCGGGCGTGCTGACGCCTGACGTCGGCGGCAAGGCGACGACGAAAGAGGTGACGGAAGCCGTGATCGACGCAATCAACGGGTCGAACGTGTGATCGCCCCTCGACGTCATGGCCGGGCTTGTCCCGGGCATGACGGGTGTGAATTAACTACCTCCGCCCCGCCGGAGGAGCCGGCGTCGCCATCGCGGCGGCCGGCTCGGGCGGTGCCAGATGGCGCGGCACGATGATGGTCTGTCCGGGCGTGAGCTGCGCGTTCTCTGCAAGCGAGTTGCTCTGCGCGAGCGTCCACAGCGGCACGCGATTGGCGGCGGCGATGCTCTCCATGGTGTCGCCGCGCCGCACCGGCACCCGGACGCCACTATCCCACAATTCGACCAGCGTATCCGCAGGCACCAGATAACGCAGCGGCACGGCACCGGCCTGGGTCTGCGGCGGAATGCGCGGCAGCTGGGTCACCATCTCGACGATCTGGCGATGGATGTCGTCGGATTTCTCGATGTTGATGTGCGAGACGCGGCTGTTTTCCTTCAAGTCGTAGCTCGCATAATGGCCCCGAAAGCCGGGGACCGCGACGACGTCGCCGCCGCCGAGCACGCTGTCGGACAGGAAGATGTTGATGAAGCGCTCGACATTGAGCGGCACGTCGCCGGTCGCATGCGCGGGATCGATGGCGATGACGAGGCTGATCGGGATGCTCTCCTTGGCCGCCATCTCGGAGATGACGATCGAGCACAGACCACCCATGGAGTGCCCGATCAGCACGATCGGCGCCGCCTTCTCCTTGTAGCTGGCGATGACGCGGTTGCCGATGAACCGGCAGAGGGTGAATTCGTAGACATCGGCGGAAAAGCCGGCCTGTGTCAGCTTCTCGCCGAGCCGGTCCATGCCGGTCGAGAAGATCGGGCCCATGGCGCCGCGGAACAGATAGACGTTCGGCGGCGGCAACGGCTCGAACGGCGGCGCGGCGGGTGCGGCCGGGATCGCTGCCGGCTTCGACTTGGCCGGGGACGCCGCGGTCATGACAGGGTTCAAGGCGAGCAGCGCAACCGCTGCCAGCACGACTAGCCGCCTCAGATCCATCATCAGTCCAAGCAGTCCACCACGGGAGGCCACCGCCTCCCCCGGAGGCTTAGTGACCACCGATTGGGTGGAATTTGGGGCACAGAACCCGCTCCGCTCCGAGACCTCAACCCAGGGTCACCCAAGACCGCATCCAGTTCATTGCGTGGGTATCTGCTCTGGATTCGTCTCGGGCGCCGACGGCGGGGCCGGACTCTCCTTGGCGCCGGAATCCGTCCAGGCTGGCGGCAGGCCGAGCCCCTGCCCCGCAAGGCCGGTGAGGCCCGGAAACCGCCCGAACGCCTCGCACGCGACGTATTTGGGCGCACCGCCGAGCCGCACGGGAATGCTCTCCATCGGCGGCAGCGCAGGGACACCGCCGAAGGGGGACTCTCCCGTCGTGACCAGCTTGGCGAAATCCGCGCCGAAATCGGCGGCGAGATCATATGCGTCGCCCTCGTTGGCGACCCGCGCAGAGTTCGAGATGGAGTTCGCGTTGCGCGCCCAGACCATCGCCGCCTTCTGAAATCCGGCGAAGTCGCGCGCCTCCGCCTCGACCGACAGACCGCCGAGCCCGACCGGAAGCCTCGGCACCGGCACGGGCACGCCGGGAAGCGCAACCGTCTTGGCAATCGACAGGGCCTTGGACGCACCGGAGGCCGTCGGGTTGGTCGGCTTGGCATGCGTCACCGTCGCCTGCACCGTGAGGTCAGCGTCGTCATCGGAGGAGACGATGCGGAAGCGCTCGCTCAAGTGGAGACACAGCTCGCGGCTGATGGCGTTCGCGACCAGGCGCCGCTCCTTCTCGGTCAGCGCAACGTCGCTGCGCGCGGGAAAGACGGTCGATGCAATCCGGATCGTTTTCGCCGCCAGCACGTCCTTCTTGTTTACGCGGATCTGCGATCGAGTCACCAGTCCGTTCGCGTCCGACATCCGGTCGTAGCTCCGGAGCGAGCCGGCCCGTTCGAGCGGCGCGGTCGCGCACCCACCGAGCGCCAGCGCGACACTCATCAGGGCCGTCCGTGGAAAGCGCATGGTCCCGTTCCCGCATCGACGGCTTTTAGAGAGATCACTCTAACAATCACTCTCACGCCCGCGCCATCCGGTTAATATAAATAGATGGAACTGTCTAATTTTGATTTTCTCGTGGCGAATCGTCGTGCTAAACGGGGCGAGTGTGAATGGAGATGTCTGATTTGAGGAAAGTCGACCCCGTCAAGCATGAGCACAAGCGCGCCGAGATCCTCGGCGCGGCAATCCGCTGCTTCATCAGGGACGGCTTCCGCGGCGCCAGCACGACTGATATCTGCGCCGAGGCCGGCATCAGTCCGGGGCACCTCTACCACTACTTTCCGAGCAAGGAGGCGATCATCGAGGCGATGATCGATCTGGGTCTCGCGCGTTCGGCGGAGCGGTTCGAAAAGATTCTCGCGGCGACCGACGTGATCGAGGCGCTGCTCGTCGACATCGAGGAAACCAGCCTGCGGTTTCGGCCCGCCCAGATCCTCAACCTGGACGGCCTCGCCGAGGCCGCCCGCAATCCGGACTTCGCTGAGATCATCGAACGGCACACCGCGGCCGTCCGCCTCATGTGGAGCGACTCCCTGCGCCGGGCGCAAAGCCAGGGACGGGTGGATCCGGGACTGGACCCGGACGCGACGGCGAACATCCTGATCGCCATTGTCGACGGATCCCGTGCAATGCCGATCCGCAATCCCAAGCTGGATGTCAAGCAGAGCGCGGAGCATTTGAGGACGATGCTCGTCCGCTTCCTGGAGCCGCCCGCAGCGCAGAGCGTTGCGATCAAGCCCCGCAATCAGAAGACCGGTCGTCCCCTGAAGCTGGTCAGAAAGCGATAGGGCCCTGCCCTAAAGCGGCAGCATCCGGTTCAACAATTCGAGCAGCGTGCGCTGCTCGGCCTCGCTGAGCGGCGCCAGCATCTTCCGATTATAGGGCTCCGTCAGCTTTGCACCCTCCGCAATGAGCTTTGCGCCCTTCGGCGTCAGCATGAGCTCGACGGCGCGGCGATCGGACTTCGAGCGGTTGCGCTTGATGAAGCCGGATGATTCCAGCTCGTTCAGGATCTTGATCAGGTTCGGCAGCCGCAGCCGCAGCAGGCCGGCGAGGCTGCTCGGCGGCACGCCGGGATTGTCGCGAATGACGGCGAAGATCGCATAGGTTGCGGGCGTCAGGCCCAAGGCGGCGAACTCCTCGTAGAAGCCCTCGAAGAATTTCAGCTGCGCCAGGCGCAGCATGAAGCCGGGGGTGCGCTGGAGCGCGCGCAGGTCCAGTGATTTCTCCGTCTGCTGAGCGGACTTTGGCGGAGCGGATTTGGCTCCGCTTAGAGGCTTCGGGCTCATGATTCTCAATCCCAGGGACGGCCGAATTGACACTCTCAAAAATAGCTATAAAATATAACTATTATTCAGCGGCACCAAGACCGCCTATGGGAGGGACACAATGAACAGCAAATTCCTGCACAAATTGTGCATTTTGGCCGCAACGCTCGCCACGGCGCCGGCGTTGGCCCAGGACGTCGTGAAGATCGGCATCCTGAACGACCAGTCGGGTCCGTTCGCGAGCTACCAGGGCATCGGCTCGGTCGTTGCCGCCAAAATGGCCGTCGAGGATTTTGGCGGAAAGGCCGCCGGCAAGCCGGTCGAGGTCGTCGCGGCCGACCACCAGAACAAGACCGACATCGGGATTGGCATCGCGCGGCGCTGGTACGAGAACGACAGCGTCGATGCGATCTTCGACCTCCCGAACTCGTCGATCGCGCTTGCGGTGGCCGGCATGAGCGCCGAGAAGAACAAGGTCTTCGTCGGATCGGGCGCCGGAACAGTGCTGCTGACCGGCGAGAAATGCACGCCGAACACCGTGCACTGGACCTACGACACCTATTCTTACGGCCGCGGTCTCGGCAAGGCGATCGTCCAGCAGGGCGGCAAGAAATGGTTCTTCATCACCGCCGACTACGCCTTCGGTCATGATCTGGAAAAGCAGGCTGCGGAGGCCGTGAAAGCGGCCGGTGGCGAGGTGCTCGGCAGCGTACGGCATCCCTTGGGAACGGCCGATTACGCCTCTTTCCTGCTACAGGCCCAGGCGTCGGGCGCGAACGTCGTCGGCTTCGCCAATGCCGGTGACGACACCATCACGTCGATGAAGCAGGCCGCCGAGTTCGGACTGACCAAGGACCACAAGCTGGTCGGATTGATCCTCGGCATGAACGGGCTTCCCGCACTGGGCCTGAAATTCGCGCAAGGCGCGCAGATCATGAACCCGTTCTACTGGGATCTGAACGACGGCACGCGGGCCTTCGCAAAACGCTTCGCCGAACGGATTCCCTCGAAGGCCTATCCGAACGACATGCAGGCCGGCGTCTATGCCTCGGTCATTCACTATCTCAAGGCGGTCGACAAGGTCGGAGGCGCCAAGGATGGCAAGGCCGTCGTCGCCGCAATGAAGGAGATGCCGACCGACGATGTTCTGTTCGGCAATGGCTATATCCGCAAGGACGGACGCAAGATCCACCCGCTCTACCTGTTGCAGGTCAAGTCGCCCGAGGAATCGACCTCGGCGTGGGATCTGCTGAAGGTCGTCGCCACCATCAAGGGCGAGGACGCGTTCCGCTCGGAGAGCGATGGCCAGTGCCCGCTCAGCAAACCATAGAAGCGGAGCTGACCATGAGCGGCATCGCCTCCAGTCAGGTCGACCCGTTTGCGCCTGACTTCCTGTTGAACCCCTATCCTGCCTATGCGGCGCTACGCGCGCTCGGGCCCGTGTTCGCGCTGGAGCGTTACGGCGTGTGGGCGATGGCGGGCTATGGCGAGGTCGAGCCGGCCTTGAAGGACTGGAAGACGTTCATCAGTGGCGAGGGCGTCGGGCTCAACGGGATGAACCCTGCGCTGCCAAAGCCGCT
The DNA here is from genome assembly GCF_000261705.1 of Bradyrhizobium genomosp. III. Classification (NCBI taxonomy): domain Bacteria; kingdom Pseudomonadati; phylum Pseudomonadota; class Alphaproteobacteria; order Hyphomicrobiales; family Nitrobacteraceae; genus Bradyrhizobium; species Bradyrhizobium genomosp. III. Next base: position 6,896 of record NZ_AJQF01000123.1, read on the forward strand.
GACGCTCCAGATCGATCCGCCCGATCACGACAAGGGCCGGCGGGTCCTCGGCCGCACGCTGTCTCCGGGCGTCGCGAGGAAGCTGCGCGAGACGTTTCAGCAGGAGGCGGAGAAGAAGGTCACGGAGCTGATCGACAAAGGCACGTTCGATGCCGTCACCGATCTTGCCGAAGCCTATCCGATGAAGGTGTTTCCGGATGCGATCGGCATCCGGGCGGACGGCCGCGAGAAGCTGCTGGCCTGGAGCACATTCGTGTTCGACAGCTTTGGCCCCGAGAACGAGATGCTAGCGGCTTCACGCAAGGAAGGCCTCGCCGCCCAGAGCTGGATCATGGACTGCTGCGCACGAGATGCGTTGCGGCCCGACAGCCTCGGCATGATGATCTACCAGGCAGCCGACGACGGCGAGATTACCGAGCACGAGGCGACGCATCTGGTGCGGCCGTTCCTCACGGCGGGGATCGACACCACCGTCAACGGCATCGGCAACACCCTGCTCGCGCTCGCCACCCATCCGGATGAATACCGCAAGCTCCACCACAGGCCGGAGTTGGCGCGCAACGCTTTCGAGGAAGGCCTGCGCTACGATTCACCGGTGCAGACGTTCTTTCGAACCACCTCGCGCGACGTCGAGATCGGCGGCGGCGTGATCCCGGCACACCGCAAGGTGCTGCTGTTCATGGCCTCCGCCAACCGCGATCCGGCCCGATGGGACGAAGCCGATCGCTTCGAGGTCGAACGGACCGCGACCGGCCATGTCGGCTTCGGCGCAGGCATCCACGCCTGCGTCGGTCAGATGATCGCGCGTCTGGAAGGCGAATTGATCTTCAGCGAGCTTGCGAGGCGCGTGAAGACCATCGAGCTCACGGCGGAGCCGAAACGCAGGCTCAACAATTCCCTGCGCGGGCTGGAGAGCATGCCGGTCCGCGTGACGCCCGCTTAGGCGGCATCACGCGGGGGAGGATGCGACGGCTCAGTTCCTTGCCGGCGCCGTTGCGGCCGCCGAGCGCGCCTGCCGCGGTGCGCCAGGTTCGGCGACCGGGACCGCCGCCGGCGCGCGCGAGCGCATGATGGCGGCGTCGATCTCGGCGATGACGCGGCGCTGGATCGCCTCGTTCTTGTCGATCGAGATATGGCCGACGCCGGTGCCGCGCACGTCGACATTGTCGAGCTTGCCGCGGAAACCGTCGGCACGCTTGACCGGCTCACCGGGGCCGTCGCCGATATAGATGTTGATGTAACGCTCCGCGCCGGTCGAGAGCTTGGTCTTGAACACGGAATCGAGGCCGATCGCGAGCTTCACGGGCACGCCCAGCCGGTTGAGTTTCGCGATCATGTCGGGCAGCGCGGTCGCGCCGGAGGAATGGCCGACCAGGACGATGGTCTTGAGCCGGCCGGCCTTGTAGGCGGTCGCGGCTTCATCGGCGAGCGAGGACCAGGAGACGAAGTTGGCGACCGTCACCGGGATGCCCTGCGCCTGGAGCCGGGCGCCGATCGTGTCGAGGCCGAGCGAGAAGATGTTGAGCACGCCGCGGAGCAGATAGACATGCGTGGTCGCGACCTGGGCTTGGCTCGGGGCCGCCCGGGCCGTGGTCGGGCTGATGGCAACAGCTGACAGCAGGAGCAGGCCCATCGCCCATACACGGAGGGCGGACAATTGGCTGACGCCGGCGGTGTGACGGCCGTTCGGTCTCATCGATCTTTTCCCTGGGGACAATACGCTTTGCGATTGGTCGGAATCGTAGCCATGGCCTGCTCGCAGACGCAACAAAGAGCCGCGTGAATGGCAATCTTAGCCACAGCCCGTGACCATCGCGCAACACCTGCCCGAAACCTGCCACCGAAGGGCCTGTTTTGAGACCATTTTTCTCTCGCCAATTGCGGCCCGGCAAAGGCGTTCTTATCTCAGGGCTCCGCTGACCCGCCCTTCCCGGCAGGTTCCAGCCTCCCTCCCCAGACCTTGCCCCCTCAGCCTGACGGCCATCCATGTCCTCCATCATCTCCGTCGCCAACCTGTCGAAGACCTATGGGTCCGGCTTCAAGGCGCTCAAGAACATCAATCTCGACATCAAGCGGGGCGAGATTTTTGCGCTGCTCGGCCCGAACGGTGCCGGCAAGACCACGCTGATCTCGATCATCTGCGGCATCGCCAATCCCAGTGAAGGCAAGGTTCTGGTCGGCGGCGAGAACATCCAGACCTCATACCGCAAGGCGCGCTCGCTGATCGGCCTCGTGCCCCAGGAATTGCACACCGACGCCTTCGAGAGCGTGTGGGCGACCGTGAGCTTCTCCCGCGGCCTGTTCGGCAAGCCCAAGAATCCTGATCACATCGAGAAGGTGCTGAAGGACCTCTCGCTGTGGGACAAGAAGGACAACAAGATCATCACGCTCTCCGGCGGCATGAAGCGTCGCGTGATGATCGCGAAAGCGCTGTCGCACGAGCCGCAGATCCTGTTCCTGGACGAGCCCACTGCCGGCGTCGACGTCGAGCTGCGCAAGGGCATGTGGGAAGTGGTGCGCACCCTCCAGCAGTCCGGCGTCACCATCATCCTCACCACGCATTACATCGAGGAAGCCGAGGAGATGGCCGACCGCATCGGCGTCATCAACAAGGGCGAGATCGTGCTGATCGAGGACAAGGCGACGTTGATGCAGAAGCTCGGCAAGAAGCGGCTGACGCTGCATCTGCAGGGCAAGCTCGACGCGCTGCCGGAGAGCCTTGGGCATTACGAGTTGGAGCTCTGCGATGCCGGCGCGACGCTGGTCTACGATTACGACACCAAGGGCGAGCGCACCGGCATCACCAGCCTGCTCGGCGATCTCCGCACCGCCGGCATCCGCTTCAACGATCTCGACACGACGCAATCGTCGCTCGAGGACATCTTCGTCGATCTCGTGAGGACGTCATGAACCACCGCGCCATCCGCGCCATCTATCTGTTCGAAATGGCGCGCACCTGGCGCACGCTGCTGCAAAGCATCGTCTCGCCTGTGGTCTCCACTTCGCTCTATTTCGTGGTGTTCGGCGCCGCGATCGGTTCTCGCATCAGCCAGGTCGAGGGCGTCAGCTACGGCACCTTCATCGTGCCGGGCCTGATCATGCTTTCGGTGCTGACCCAGAGCATCGCCAACGCCTCATTCGGCATCTACTTCCCGAAATTCACCGGCACGATCTACGAGATCCTGTCGGCACCGATCTCCTATTTCGAGATCGTGCTCGGCTATGTCGGCGCCGCCGCGACCAAGTCGATCATTTTGGGCCTGATCATCCTGGCGACCGCCGGATTATTCGTGCCGCTGCATATCCACCATCCGGTCTGGATGCTGGCCTTCCTGGTGCTGACGGCAGTGACGTTCAGCCTGTTCGGCTTCATCATCGGCATCTGGGCCGACGGCTTCGAGAAGCTGCAGATGATCCCGATGCTGGTGGTGACGCCGCTGACCTTCCTCGGCGGCAGCTTCTATTCCATCGACATGCTGCCGCCCACCTGGCGCACGGTGGCGATGCTCAACCCGGTCGTCTATCTGATCTCCGGCTTCCGCTGGAGCTTTTACGAGATCGCGGACGTCAGCATGTCCGTCAGCGTCGGCATGACGACGGCGTTCCTGGTGATCTGTCTCGTCGTGATCTGGTGGATTTTTCGGACGGGGTATCGGCTGAAGAATTGACGCGACCTCACCGATAGCAATGGAAGCGGTGATAGCCGTCGTAATAGCCGTGGCAGCGGTGACGGTAGTGACGATGAGGAATGCCGAGCACACCCTCGACCGCACCAACGGCGCCGCCGACACCGGCACCGACGACGCCACCGACCGCACCGCCCACGGGGCCGGCAATCCGGTTGCCCTCGTAAGAGCCTTCCTGGGCGCCGCGGACGATGCCCTGGGCGTGGCCGGCCTGCGGCAGCGACAACAGCGCGAGCAGGATGGCGGCGGCTGCGAACACCAGGCGGAAGGCTAAACCGGCCGGCGACGGCGCGGCGGCGATGCGGGCTTTGTTCATCTTCGATCCCAAACGGTGAATGGCGGCGAGCGCCGCCTGTCGAGGCAGGTGATCGCCAACGCACCGGGCGGCCAAATGGTTGCGCCTTTGTGACGAATTGTCGGCGTTATGAACGGCGCGCCGCTCGCGAAAATGTCAGCGCCACCGCGCGCGGCGCGGCACAAAGCGGCCTTGCTTACGCCCGGCGCCGCGTTAACGATGGGCGGGCAGGCCGCTGGAACGAAAGCCAGATTGCAGGCATATTGCACGTCGGGGACGGAGAGCCGCGGCGCCTAGCGTGAACAGGCCGGAGGCCAGGATTCAAATGCGTTTCCAGATGCGTTCATTTTTTATCGCTTTCACCTCACTGATGCTTTTGAGCGCAGGCAGCGCGCAGGCCAAGGTCGAGATCACCGTCGACAAGGACAATCAGCAGATGACCGTCGCGGTCGACGGCGTCGCGCGCTACCACTGGCCGGTGTCGACCGGCATCCCCTCGCGCGAAACGCCTAACGGCGCGTTCCGCACCTTCCGGATGGAAGAGGATCACTACTCCAAGGAATTCGACGACGCGCCGATGCCGCACGCGATCTTCTTCACCAAGGTCGGCCACGCCATCCATGGCACCGACTCGGTCGGCCGTCTCGGCTCGCCGGCGTCCCACGGTTGCGTGCGGCTGTCGCGCCAGAATGCCTCGACACTCTATGCGCTGGTGCAGCAGCAGGGCGTGCTCAACACCACGGTGACGCTGACCGGCTCGGCGCAGGTGGCGCTGGCGCGCAATCCGCGCGGCCGCACCAACAATGCCGTCGCCCGCGCGCCGCAGCAGCCAGCCGAAGAGCAGTACGCGACCACGGGCGATCCCGTGAATCTGACGCCGCCGGCGCAGCCCGCCCGCCGCTACATGCCGCAGGACGACAATTACATCTATCCGGCCGACGGCAGCGACACCGGCGCACGGTATCCGGCACCGCGCGGCACACGCCCGCTCTATGATGCGCAGGTTTACCAGCAGCAGCCGCGTCCCTATTACGACCAAGGCTCCGGCCAGCAGGGCTATTACTATCAACCGCAGCCGCGGCAGGTTTACCAGCCGCGCGGCTATTACTACCAGAACTGACGCGGCCGCAGCTCCGTCACCGTCGTCAGTCGTCAGCGCGAACAACAGGATAGCTATTCGAGGCACCATGCCGTCACGTGCCACGACCATTCTGACTGTGCTCTCAGTTCTGATAACGGGGCGGGTCATGGCCTTTGATATCGAGGCGCATCGCGGCGGGCGAGCGCTGTTGCCGGAAAACACCCTGCCGGCCTTCGCCAACGCGCTCTCGATGGGCGTGGATACGCTGGAGCTCGACGTCGGCGTGACCGCTGACGGCGAAGTCGTCGTCTCGCATGAGCGCGGGCTCAATCCGGATCTCGCGCGCAGTGCTGGCAGGACTTACATTGCTCCGCCCGGCACGCCCTTCGTAAAACTGCGGCTGGACGAGGTCAGGACCTATGACGTCGGCCAGATCCGACCGGACAGTGCCTATGCGAAACAATTCCCCGACCAGCGCGCCGTGCCGGGGACACGCATTCCCACCCTGAGCGAGCTGTTCGCGCTGGTGCGGAAATCCGGCAACTCGCGTGTGCGCCTTAACATCGAGACCAAGATCGATCCGAACCATCCGGACGAAACGCTCGATCCGCAGGCCTTTATCGCGAAGCTGCTGGGATTGATCGACGCCGAAACGTTTTCCGATAGGGTCATGATCCAATCCTTCGACTGGAGGACCCTGCAGCTCGTCCAGCAGCAGGCGCCGAAGATACCGACGGTGTACCTGACGCTCCAGCGCGGCACAGGCCAGACAGTCGTGCTGGACAAAGCCACCAACTGGACGGCAGGCTTCAGCCCGGCCGATCACGACAGCTCGCTGCCACGGACGATCAAGGCGGCGGGCGGCGCAGTCTGGTCGCCCTATTTCGGCGATGTGACCTCCGCGCTGGTCGCGGAAGCCCACGAGCTCGGATTACGCGTCGTGGTGTGGACGGTCAACAAGCGCGAAGACATGGCGCGGATGATGGAGCTCGGCGTCGACGGGATCATTTCCGACAGGCCCGATCTGCTGCGCGAGGTTGCCGGCGAGAAGGGCATTGTGCTGCCGGCGGGGACGCCGATCGCGCCGTAACCGTCGGTCTCGTGTCCGGACGCGGTCAGCATGCAACGCTGCTCCGCAGAGCCGGGACCCAGAGCGCCGCGCCATCAGCCCCGGCTCTGCAGCGCACCGCTGAACTGGACGATGCTTCGCATCGCCAGGGAAGCGCTGCGCTGCGTCCGGGGATGGAGACGGGTGCCGCCCTACTCTCCATTCTTCAAACGCCGGTACAGGGCGCCCAGGATGTTGGAATAGTCGTCGGTCCAGACCCGTACCCTGTCGTCGGCTTCGGTCTGCTCCCAGACCTTGGAGGACGCGAGCCGACCGACGTCGGCCTCCTCGCGCGCGGAGATGACGACGTCGGTCGAGAAGATGTAGTCGCCATCACGCCCGGAATCCTCGTTGAAGACCCAGCTCTTGAGATCGTTGGCGTCCGCGATGCCGACCACGACGGTCTCGAGATCGAGATGCCGGTTGGAGACGTGCATCACCACAGCCCCGTTCGGCGCGAGCTTGTCCTTGTAGATCTTCATCGCCTCTTCGGTGGCGAGATGAATCGGGATCGCATCCGACGAATAGGCATCGACGATGATGAGGTCGTAGGCTCCGTCGGGCTCCTTTGCGAAGGTGAGGCGCGCATCGCCGATCACCGGCTTCATGTCCGGCAGACAACTCGAGATGTAGCGGAAATTTTTGGGGTCACGCGCGGCATCCACCATCGACTGGTCGATCTCGAAAAATTTCCAGTCCTCGCCAGGTTCGGCGGCGCAGGCGAGCGTGCCCGATCCGACGCCGATCGCGGCGACCTTGAGCGGCGCGCCCTTGCGCTCGCGGATCGCGCTGACGGCCTGACCGATGCCGCCGTCCTTGTGGTAATAGGTGATCGGCTCGGGCCGGCCGGTGACCGGCGTGCCGTCATTGTTGCGGAAGCGCTCGGCACCGTGGATGGTGGTGCCGTGCATCAGCACGTGGAAATAGCCGCCGGGCGTCACCACGATCTTGTGCACGCCGAAGAAGCTGCGCACCGTCGTGACCCGGCCTTCGTCCGCCGGATAGACGCGGATCAACGCCAACGCGAGTGCGACGGTGGCGAAGATCTTCCAGCGGCCGGCATTGAGCGCCAGAGCGAGCAGCGCGGCGAGCACGCCGACGGCGCCGGCGACCCAGACGCGGTGATCCTCCAACCAGGTCGGGAGGCCGCCGGTGGTATAGGACGGCGCAACCAGCGCCATCGCGAGCGCGGCAAGCACCAGCCAGTACCATTTGACGACACCTGCGAGACCCTCGTTCGCGGACGGCCGGCACAGCGCGGCAAGCGCGATCAGGATCGGGTATTCGGCGATCCACGAGAAGGTGAAGGGAGCAACGAGGCCAGCAAAGAGACCGCCGACCATGCCGCCGAACGACAGCGCGACATAGAAACCGGTGAGATATCTCGCCGCCGGCCGCGTCCGCGCCAGCTCGCCGTGGCAGGCCATGGCGATGACGAAGAAGCAGAGTTGATGGCCGCCGAGAGTCAGCAGCAAATTCTGCTCGCCGCCGAAGGCGAGCAGGACGATGACGCCCGCGATCGCGACCGGCTGCAGCATCAGCATCCATTTGTGCGGCAGCAGCGGCCGCGACTGGAACACCACGACCCAGGTGAGCAGATACAGCGACAGCGGCAGCACCCATAGCAACGGCGCCGCGGCGACGTCGGTCGAGATGTGCGCGGTGACCGCGATGAGCAGACCCGAAGGCACCGCGGCCAGGAAGATCCAGCGCAGCCGCGTCACGATATCCGGCGCCGGCGCATTGATCTCCTCGGTCCGCGCATCGGCCATTGCGAGCTTCGGCGAGCGCAACAGCAACACGCCGCAGGCGGCGATCAGGAGGATCAACAGGCCATAGCCACCGGTCCAGAACCGGTTCTGCGCATGCAGCGTGAACATCGGCTCGAGCAGGAACGGATAGGACAACAGCGCGAGAAAGCTGCCGATGTTGGAGGAAGCGTAGAGGAAGTAGGGATCGTGCCCAGCGGGATGGCCGGTGCGGACGAACCAGGCCTGCAGCAGCGGATTGTTGGCGGCGAGCGCAAAGAACGGCAGGCCGATCGAAACCACGAACAAGCCGAGCAGCCAGAACGCATAGCCCGAAGCGGGCGGCTCGCCATAGGCGGAGGCTATTCCGAGCGGCAGCGTGGCGAAGGCCAGCACCAGCAACACCAGATGCACGGCCACCGGCACGACGCGGCTCCTCGCCTGCATCAACAGATGCGCATAGGCGTAGCCCGCCAGCAGCAGCGACTGGAAGAACACCATCGCCACCGACCACACCGCCGGCGAGCCGCCGAGCCGCGGCAGCACCATCTTCGTGAACAGCGGCTGCACCGAGAATAGCAGCAGCGCGCTGACAAAGATCGCAGCGGTGTAGACCGTCAGCAGCAACCGGTTGCGCGAGGACGACGGCTGCTCCGTGGCGGCAGGTTGCACGATCGAATCCATGGAAGCTCCAGCCTACATTCCCCGGCGGGCGCCGGACGCGCGCAATGGAGCACAAGGCGCCTGAACGGGCAATAAAGGCGCTCGTGATGTTGCAGCGAGGAATGCTTGATATAGAGATGTCGTTCCGGGGCGATGCGAAGCATCGAACCCGGAACCTCGATATTCTCCGGTGCGGAGCCCGCACCATAGTTCGCGCTTCGCGCGCCCCGGAAAGACACCAGGGAATCATGAGCGAAACCGACGTCCTCATCATCGGCGCGGGGCATAACGGCCTCACCTGCGCGGCCTATCTCGCGAGCGCAGGCCTGCGCGTGCGCGTGGTCGAGCGCCGCAAGGTGGTCGGCGGCGCCGCGGTCACGGAGGAGTTTCACCCCGGATTCCGCAATTCGGTCGCGGCCTACACTGTGAGCCTGCTCAATCCGCAAGTGATCCGCGACCTCAAGCTCGCCGAGCAGGGCCTCCGGATCGTCGAACGGCGCGCCCAGAACTTTCTGCCCTCGCCGGATGCCAGCTATCTCCTCACCGGCGAAGGGCGGACGAAGGCATCAGTCGCGCGGCTGAGCGCGCATGACGCAGACGCGCTCGACGGATTTTCGCGCGAGCTGGAGGACATCGCCGACGTGCTGCGGCAGTTCGTGCTCCGCGCGCCGCCGAACCTCGTCGACGGCTTTGGCGCGGCAGCCGTTCGCGAAGGCGTCAACGCCTGGAAGACGGCCAACATCCTGCGCGGTCTCACGCTGGAACAGAGCCGCAGCCTGCTTGATCTCTTCACCCGCTCGGCCGGCGAGATGCTGGACGAGCGCTTCGAGCATGATCTGGTCAAGGCCCTGTTCGGCTTCGACGCCATCGTCGGCAACTATGCCAGCCCCTACGCCGCCGGCTCAGCCTATGTGATGCTGCATCACGCCTTCGGCGAGGTGAACGGCAAGAAGGGGGTCTGGGGTCACGCCATCGGCGGCATGGGCGCGATCGCGCAGGCGATGGCGCGCGCGGCACAGGGCCGCGGGGTCGTGATCGAAACGGATGCCGGCGTCCGCGAGATCATCGTCGAGCGCGACCGCGCCGTCGGCGTCGTGCTGGAGAACGGCACGGCCATCCGCGCCAAATATGTCGCAGCCAATGTCAATCCAAAGCTGCTCTACACGCGGCTGGTCGCGGCCGACGCGCTTCCTGCGGACTTCCTCGGCCGCATCCGGCACTGGAAGAATGGCTCCGGCACCTTCCGCATGAACGTTGCGCTGGACCGCCTGCCCTCCTTCACGGCGCTGCCCGGCGAGGGCGATCATCTCAGCTCCGGCATCATCCTGGCGCCAAGCCTCGGCTACATGGACCGCGCCTGGCTCGATGCGCGGGCGCAGGGCTGGAGCCGGGAACCAGTCGTGGAGATGCTGATCCCCTCGACCCTCGACGACACGCTGGCCCCAGCTGGAAAGCACGTCGCCAGCCTGTTCTGCCAGCACGTCGCACCGGAGCTTCCCGATGGAAAGTCGTGGGACGACCATCGCGACGAGGTCGCCGATCTCATGATCGCGACAGTGGACAAATACGCGCCGGGTTTTGCGGCGAGCGTGCTGGGCCGCCAGATCCTGTCCCCGCTCGATCTCGAACGGCAGTTCGGCCTCCTCGGCGGCGATATCTTCCATGGCGCGCTGACCTTGAACCAGTTGTTCTCGGCGCGGCCGATGCTTGGCCATGCCGATTATCGCGGGCCGTTGAAGGGCCTCTATCATTGCGGCTCCGGCGCCCACCCCGGCGGCGGCGTCACCGGTGCTCCCGGCCATAACGCCGCGCAGGCGATCTTGAGAGATCACCGGTCGCTGTTCGGAAGCCGTGGATAGGTCTGTGGATGAGCTGTGGACTTGCTGTTGAATGGCCTGTGGTCAGACAGAGGATACATGGGCCAGAACGTCGGGACCGAACTTGGGGAAAGCCGGTGGACAATCGCGGGACAAGCGGGTGGACGGCGTCCCGGCAGGCGGTGGACAATTTGCGAAGAGCACTGAGAACGCTCGTCCGAAAACGACCTCGCCCGCCAGGGGTATCCCCTCGCGGGCGATGATCAGGAATAACCTCAAAGAAAAATAGCCCCCGCTGGGAAATGGAGGCGGATATTACTTCAAGGAGCTGCTAATCGAAGTGAACTTGTCGTTCAGGGTGACGCCCAGGCTGTTCACCACGGTGATGATCGCCAGAGCGATACCTGCGGCAATCAGGCCGTACTCGATCGCGGTTGCACCGGACTCGTCCGACCAGAACTTTTGAACCATGCGCTTCAAGACTCGTCTCCGTTTCAATTCCAAGCTGTGTTGGTTGGCTTCGACATCCGCAAAGATACGGGGCGCAACCTACAGCCCGGTTAACCGGGGAACCGCAACTTATGCGGAAAATTGGCGACGAAAGTTCCAAAAATTGAACTCAACGGAACCCTGAATGCAGCCTTCTCCCACCCATCGCGCCAGCTTTTCGATCGGCAGCGAGGCCGACGCCAGGCGCGTCGTCGACGTGCTCACCGAGGTGTTTTTCGACGGCGATGCGGCGGTTGCCGCCTTCGAGCGGCCGGACGGACCATGGGACGTCACGCTCCATTTCGCCGAGGCGCCCGACCAGGCTTGGCTGCGCGAACTCGTTGCAACTTCAGCAGGAAATGCGATCGCCGCGACGCTTCTCTTCGACACCGTCGAGGCCAAGGACTGGGTCAAGGCCAGCCTGGAAGATCTCGTCCCGGTCCCGGCCGGGCGCTTCGTCGTGCACGGCAGCCATGACCGCGACCGTGTGGCGCCGAACAAGCTCGCGATCGAGATCGAGGCGGCGCTTGCCTTCGGCACTGGCCACCACGGCACCACCCGTGGCTGTTTACTGCTGCTTGACCATGTCCTTAAGAGTTCCCGTCCGAGAAACCTGCTCGACCTCGGCACCGGAACCGGCGTACTCGGCATCGCGGCCGCCAAGGCCCTGCATCGCGCGGTGCTCGCCTCCGACATCGACCCGCCGTCGGTGCGGGTGGCGGCCGAGAACGCGGTAATGAACGAGGTCGGCAACCAGGTCCGGGTCATCCGCGCCACCGGCTTCGCCGCCCCGGATTTCGGGAAGGCCGGTCCGTTCGACCTGGTGCTGGCCAACATCCTCGCCAACCCGCTCAGGCAATTGGCGGGCCCGATGGCGCGGCATCTCGCGCCCGGCGGACGCGTCATCCTCTCCGGCCTGTTGACACACCAGGCCCCCGCCGTGATCGCCGCCTACCGCGCGCGCGGCCTCGTGCCGTTGAAGCATCTGCGGATCGAGGGGTGGAGCAGCCTGTTGCTGCGGAAGGTGGATTGAGCGAAGCGCCGTAGGGTGGGCAAAGCGCAAGCGTGCCCACCATCTCGCCCTCGAATAGAAGATGGTGGGCACGGCGCTACGCGCCTTTGCCCCACCCTACGGCATCATCGATGCCGCTACTCTGCTGCCTTCTCATCCCGCTGCAGCGCGCGCTCATCCTGCAAGGTACGCTTCGCGCGGCGCTCGGCGATACGATCAATCATCTGGCGCATGACGCCGCGCGGCTTCTTCGGAGCCGCCGCAGTCGGGGTGCGACGCACCGGCGGCGTAATCTTCTCAAACGTGAATGCTGGCATCGTGTGTCCCCTCGCCGTTGAGATGAACCACCTGCTCGAATTTCCCTGTCATCCGGACGAAGCGCAACTGCCGCATCCTTTACTCCACTCAATTCGAATGGAACCATTCAAGCACAGTCCATGCCAGATGCGACGCGAATGCGTCCAGATTGCGGACTCGTCCCCATGACCCTAAAGTGATCCACCATGTTCGAAGCACACTTCCAGACATTCGAGGAGCCGGAGGCCGGCGTCGCATTGACGGCGCGGCTCGCCGCACTTCGCGAAGAACTCGCCCGCCGCAAGCTGACCGGCTTCGTGATCCCGCGCGCCGATCAGCAGCAGAACGAATATGTGCCGCCGTCGGAAGAGCGGCTGGCCTGGCTGACCGGTTTCACGGGCTCGGCGGGCCTCGCGGTGGCGCTGACCCAGGAGGCCGCATTGTTCGTCGACGGCCGCTACACGCTTCAGGCCGCCAAGCAGGTCGACGCAAAAGCCTGGGCCGTGGAATCGCTGATCGACCCGCCGCCGGAAAGCTGGGTGTCCGCGCATCTGAAAGCCGGTGACCGCCTCGGATTTGATCCGTGGCTGCACACTTTTGCGGCAGCCGAG
>NZ_AJQF01000124.1:0-2216 GCF_000261705.1 Bradyrhizobium genomosp. III
GCCGGCGCCGAGCTCGTCGCGGTCGACAGCAATCCAATCGACGCAATCTGGCAGGACCGCCCGCAGCCACCACTCGCCCCCGTCGCCGTGCACAGCCTGCAGAATGCCGGCGTCACTGAAGCCGAGAAGCTGACGCAGATCCGAAACGAGATCGGCAAGCTCGGCGCCGACGCATTGGTGCTGTCGGACAGCCACGCGGTGGCCTGGACCTTCAACATCCGCGGGGCCGACGTCGCCCACACCCCGCTGCCGCTGTCCTATGCGCTGGTGCCGAAGGACGGCCGTCCCACCATCTTCATCGACCACCGAAAACTCTCCAACCTGACGCGCGACCATCTCGAGCAGTCCGCCGACGTGCGCGAGCCCGATGCGATGGCGCCGACGCTGATGGCGCTCGCCAAGAGCGGCGGATCGATTGCGCTCGACAGCGCCACCGCGGCCGACGCACTCAGCCGGCTGATCGCGGGGGCCGGCGGCAAGCCGGTGCGCGGTAGCGATCCGATTGCACTGCTCAAGGCGATCAAGAACGCCACCGAGATCAAAGGCACGCAGACGGCGCATCGGCGCGACGCCGTGGCGCTGGCGCGCTTCCTCGCCTTCATCGACCGCGAGGCCGCAAGCGGCAAGCTCACGGAGATCGACGCGGTCGAGGCGCTGGAGACGTTCCGCCGCGACACCGGCGCGTTGAAGGACGTCTCGTTCCCGACCATCTCCGGCACCGGCCCGAACGGCGCCATCGTGCACTACCGCGTCACCCGCAAGAGCAATCGGCGGATCGCACCCGGCGACCTGCTGCTGATCGATTCCGGCGCGCAGTACGAAGACGGCACCACCGACGTCACGCGCACCATGGCGGTGGGCGAACCCACCGCTGAGATGCGCGACCGCTTCACCCGCGTGCTGCGCGGCCATATCGCGATCGCGCGCGCCGTCTTTCCGGACGGCACCACGGGCGCGCAGCTCGATACGCTGGCGCGGCAATATCTCTGGGCCGCCGGCGTCGATTTCGAGCACGGCACCGGTCACGGCGTCGGCAGCTATCTCTCGGTGCACGAAGGGCCGGCGCGGATCTCGAAGCTCGGTACCACGCCGCTGAAGCGCGGCATGATCCTCTCCAACGAGCCCGGCTATTACAAGACCGACGGTTTCGGCATCCGCATCGAGAACCTGGAGCTGGTGGTGGCCGCCGACATCAAGGGCGCCGAGAAGCCGATGAACGCGTTCGAGACGCTGACGCTAGCGCCGATCGACCGCCGCCTCATCGATGTCGCGATGCTGAGCCGCGACGAACTCGGCTGGCTCAATGCCTACCACGCGCGCGTCCGGACCGAGGTGCGGCCCGCGCTGGACGAGGCGACGCAGGCCTGGCTCGATCAGGCGACGGCGGAGCTGAAGGCGTAGGGTCACCCTGCCGCAGCGCGCATGGCGCTACGCCGTATGCGCAACGCTGTTTCCCGACACGGAGGCTAAAGCGAATATCGCGCCTCCAGCATAACCATCCCGGAATCCGTATAGCCGCATTCCGAAACGCCGATATCCGTCTTGCGCGGGCGCGCTACAGTCGATTCGAACTCGAAAGACGGACACAATGCACGGCATGATCAGCAAGCCGCCGGGAGCGGCGGCGAACCTCGCGACGTCGCGCCTGGTGCTGCTGTTGCTGGTCGTGATGACCGGGATCGCGCCGATCTCGCTCTACATCCTGGTTCCGGCACTGCCGGTGCTGGCGACGAATTTCGGCAGCGACATCTCGATCGCGCAGATGACGGTGTCGCTCTACATGGTCGGCATCGCGCTGTCGCAGCTGATCATGGGACCGCTGTCGGACCGATTCGGACGGCGTCCGGTGCTGCTCGGAGGGCTGGCGCTGATGGTCGTGGCCAGCGTCGCGTGCATCTTCGCCGAGACCTTGCCGCAATTGATCGCCGCACGCTTTTTCCAGGCGCTCGGCGGCGCCTCCGGCATGGTGATCAGCCGTGCCATCATCCGCGACATCTACGAGCGCGACCGCGTCGCCTCAATGATCAGCCTCGTGGTCGCGGCGCTGATGATCGGGCAGATGGTTTCCCCGCTCACCGGCGGCCTGATCGAGACCGCGTTCGGCTGGCGCGCGATCTTCTACGCCATCACCATCGCCGCGATCATTGTCGCCGTCGGCATCGCGGTGGCGCTGCCCGAAACGCGGCGCAGTCGCGCCGCCGGCAGCGGCTTTCCGG
>NZ_AJQF01000125.1:0-3140 GCF_000261705.1 Bradyrhizobium genomosp. III
GCAACCGCGCCTTCGTCGGCTATGTGATGTGCCAGGTGCTGGCCTCGCAGATCATCTTCACCTTCGCAGGCGGCGGCCCCTACATCGTGGTGACGCAGATGGGCCGCAGCAGCGCCGAATACGGCGCCTGGTTCGCGACCTCGGGCTTTGCATTTCTCGTCGGAAACCTGCTCTGCGTACGCTTTGCGCCGCGGCATTCGCTGGAAAAACTGATCTGGTTCGGGCTCGCCCTCCAACTCGCCGGCAGCCTTGCGAACCTGCTGTGGAGTATCATCGGCTGGAACGAGGCCCCGGCCTGGCTGTTCGGCACGCAGATGATCGTGATGGCCGGCAATGCCTTCGTGATGGCGAATTCGGCCGCCGGCGCCATCAGCATCCGCCCCGAGGCCGCCGGCACCGCCTCCGGCACGATGGGCTTCCTCCAACAGGGCATCGGCGCGCTGATGTCGCAATTCGGCGCCTATCTCGGCGGCCACTCCGCAACGACGCTGCCGCTCACCGGCGCAGTCCTCGCGATCTCGCTGCTCTGTGCCTGCGTGATGATCTTCGTCGTCCCCCGCCGCGAAGTGGTGGTGAGCGAGGCACTGATCGAGCAGGCGGAAGAGGAAGAGAGCGGGATGATGTGAGCTTTCGCTATGCGACGGCCTTCACGACACGCTCGGTGTCATCCTCCGCGAAGGCGGGGGATCCAGTATTCCAGAGACGCTGCGGGGATACGGATAGGCTGCGGCGTACTGGATTCCCCGCCTTCGCGGGGAATGACGGCGGAGTGTGTGGCGCAAAGCGCGAACCCTCACTCCCCGATCAGCGTCAGCCACTCGTCCTCGGTCAGCACCTTGACGCCGTGCTTGTTGGCCTCGGCCAGCTTCGAGCCCGCGCCGGGGCCGGCGACGACGAGATCGGTCTTCTTCGACACCGAGCCTGAGACCTTGGCGCCCAACCGCTCCGCTGTGGCCTTGGCCTCGTCGCGCGTCATCTTCTCCAGCGAGCCCGTGAACACCACCGTCTTGCCGGCGACGGCCGAGTTGCTCTTCGGCTTCTCGGCGTCGACGATCTCGACTTCCTTGGTCAGCCGCTCGACGATGCCGCGGTTGTGGCTCTCGCCGAAATAATCGGCGATGCTCTTGATCACGGTGTCGCCGATCTGGTCGAGCGCGTCCATCTCGGCCATCGCCTCCTCGTCGCCCTTGGCGACCTTGAGGCAGGCATCGTGGAAGGCGTCCCACGAGCCGTAGCCGCGTGCCAGCGCCACCGCAGTGGTCTCGCCGACATGACGCATGCCGAGCGCATAAATGAAGCGCTCGAGCGCGATTGTGCGCCGAGACTCGATGGCGCCGAACAGGTTGCGCACCGAGGTCGCGCCGTAGCCTTCGATCTCCTCGAGCTTCAGCTTCGCGTTGCGCTTCTCCAGCGTGAAGATGTCGGCGGGCTCCTTGACCCATCCCTCGTCGAAGAAATACTGCAGCTGCTTCTCCCCTAAACCGTCGATGTCGAAAGCACGGCGCGAGACGAACAGCTTCAGGTGTTCGATCTTCTGATAGGGGCAGGCGAACTCGCCGCTGCAGCGGGCGCGGGATTCCTCTTCGCCGGCGGCGGTTGCGCCGCGGACGACGTCGGTGTGGAGCGGGCACGGACACTTCTTCGGGAAAGAGAATTCCCTGGCGCCTTTCGGCCGCTTGTCCAGGACGACGTCGACGATCTGCGGGATCACATCGCCGGCGCGCTGGACCACCACGGTGTCGCCGATCCTGATGTCGCGCCCCTCGCGCAGCACCTCGCCCTTGTTGCCGATGCCCTTGATATAGTCCTCGTTGTGCAGCGTGACGTTCTGCACGATCACACCGCCGACGCCGACCGGTTCGAGCTTGCCGACCGGCGTGAACGAGCCGGTGCGACCAACCTGAATCTCGATGTCGCGCAGCACAGTCATGGCCCGCTCGGCCGGGAATTTATGCGCGATGCCCCAGCGCGGCGTGCGCGAGACGAAGCCGAGCCGCTCCTGCCAGTCGATGCGATCGACCTTGTAGACGACGCCATCGATATCGTAGTCGAGCTCGGCGCGCTCTTCCTCGATGCTCTGGTGGAACGCGACCAGCTCCTCGACGGAGTGGCACAGCTTGGTCAGCGGATTGGTCTTGAAGCCGCAGCGCTCGAACCAGCCGATCATGCCGCTCTGCGTGCCTTCCGGCATCGCGCTCATCTGCCCCCACGCATAGGCGAAGAAGCCGAGGGGGCGCGAGGCGGTGATGGTCGGGTCCTTCTGCCGGAGCGAACCGGCGGCCGAATTGCGCGGGTTGGCAAAGATGGTGTCGCCGGCCGCCTTCTGCCGCTCCTTGAGCGCGAGGAACGCCTTTTTGGTCATGTAGACCTCGCCGCGGACCTCGCAGATGTCGGGCACGTTGCGCCCTTTCAGCTTCTGCGGCACGTCTTCGAGCGTGCGGATGTTGGCGGTGACATCCTCGCCGACCGCACCGTCGCCGCGCGTCGCCGCGGTGACGAGCTCGCCGCCCTCGTAGCGCAACGACATCGAGAGGCCGTCGATCTTCGGCTCGGCGGAGAAATTGACCTTGTCGTCGTCGAGCTTCAGGAAGCGCACGATGCGGCCGACGAAGTCGCGCACGTCCTCTTCTGCAAAGGCGTTGTCGAGCGACAGCATCGGAACGGAGTGCCGAACCTTCTTGAAGCGGCCTGACGGCGCCGCGCCGACCTTCTGCGAGGGCGAGTCCGAGGTGACGAATTCAGGAAAGCGCTTCTCGATCGCGTTGAAGCGCTGGCGCAGCGCGTCGTACTCGGCGTCGGTGACGGTGGGCGCGTCCTCTTGATAGTAGCGCTCGTTGTGCCCCTCGATTTCAAGCGCCAGCCGCATGTGCTCGACCTTGGCCTGGGCCTTGGTGAGGTCGGCGACGTCGCGAAGCGGTGTTGCTTTGGATCTTGCTGCTCTGGCCATGGTGCTTGGATACGACGGAGCGGGCGGAAGGGTAAAGATGGGCGGAGGACTTGTTCCCCGGACGCAGTGCTGCGCTTCTTCAGCGGTGCACTGCAGAGCCGGGGCCCATGCGGCGGCATTCTGGGTCCCGGCTCGCGCTATGCGCGTCCGGGACACGAGGTCTAACTTGCCGCCTTGAGCAGCCTCTCGGCCG
>NZ_AJQF01000126.1:0-2861 GCF_000261705.1 Bradyrhizobium genomosp. III
TGATCTCGGCGCCGGCCAGCATGCGGGCGATTTCCTCGCGGCGGTGGTCGGCGGCCAGCGCATTGACCCGGGTGGCGACGCGCTTGCCCTTGTCGAGGGCGTCCTTGGAGATCAGGAGGTGCTGGTCGGCGCGGGCGGCGACCTGCGGGGCGTGGGTCACGGCCATCACCTGCACCTTGCCGGCAAGCCGCGCCAGGCGCCCACCGATGGCGTCGGCGACCGCACCGCCCACGCCGGTGTCGATTTCGTCGAACACCAGCGTCGGCGCCGAGCCGCGGTCGGACAGCACGACCTTGAGCGCCAGCAGGAAGCGCGACAGCTCGCCGCCCGAGGCAACCTTCATCATCGGTCCCGGCTTGGTGCCCGGATTGGTCTGCACCCAGAACTCGACGCGGTCGAAGCCTTGCGGTCCCGGAGCTGCCTCATCGGTCGCGACCTGGGTCATGAACTTTGCGCGTTCGAGCTTGAGCGGCGCCAGCTCGGCGTTGACCGCCTTGTTGAGCTTTTCCGCCGATTTCTGCCGCACCAGCGACAGCTTCTTGGCGGCGGCGGCATAGCGGCTATCTGCCTCGATCGCGGCCTGCTCCAGCTTTTTCAGCCGCGAGGCGCCGGCATCGATCAGCACGACGTCGGCGGCGTATTTGGCGGCCAGCGCGGCGAGCCCGTCGACCGGCGTCGAATATTTGCGCGAGGCGGCCCTCAGCGCGAACAGGCGCTCCTCGATACGTTCGAGCTCGGTCGGATCGAAATCGGTCGCCGCGAGTGCCGCCTGCAGATGCTGGTCGGCTTCCTCCAGCGCGTTGATCGCCATGTCGATCGCCTTCACGGCGGGCTCGACCAGCGCCGGCGAATTGACGCCGCGGCGTTCCAGTCGGCGTACCGCCGCCGACAGCGTCGAGACCGGCGAATGGTGGCCACCGACAGCCTCCTGCGCCTCGCGCAAATCGGAGGCGATCTTCTCGCCCTGCATCATGGTGGTGCGGCGGTTGGCGAGCGAGGTCTCCTCGCCGTCCTTGGGCGCGAGCTGCTTCAGCTCGGCGGAGGCGTGGCGTAGATAGTCGGCCTCGCGCGCGGCGCGCTCCATGCCGGCGCGATGCTCCTCCAGCGCGGTATTGGCAGTCCGGCGTGCGTCCCAGAGCGATTCGACCGCGGCAACGTCCTTCTCCAGGCCGGCGAACGCGTCGAGCAGGCGGCGGTGGGTGGCGGCGTCGACCAGCGCGCGCTCGTCATGCTGGCCGTGGATCTCGACCAGGGCGGCGCCGACCGCCTTCAGGGTCTGCACGCTGATCGACTGGTCGTTGATGAAGGCCCGGGTGCGGCCGTCGGCGAGTTGCACGCGGCGCAAGATCATCTCGCCGGTGTCATCCAGGCCGTTCTCGGCAAGGATCTTCGTCGCGGGGTGATTCTTGGGGACATCGAACACGGCGGTCACCTGCCCCTGCTCCACGCCGTGGCGCACGAGGCCGGCGTCGCCGCGGCCGCCGAGTGCGAGCGCAAAGGCATCGAGCAGGATGGATTTGCCCGCACCGGTTTCGCCGGTCAAAACCGCGAGGCCGGTGGCGAATTCGATATCGAGCCGTTCGATCAGGACGATGTCACGGATCGACAGACGCGCCAGCATTGAACCAAATTTCCTAGCCGAGACCCATCTTCTTGAAGGTCCGGCTGATCCAAGACCCCTGATTCTCGCTCGGTTCGAGACCGCCGGATTTTACAAGATTATAGGCGTCCTTGTACCAGCGGCTGTCAGGAAAATTGTGCCCAAGCACGGCCGCCGCGGTCTGCGCCTCCCCGACTATGCCGATCGCCATATAGGCCTCGGTCAGCCGGAACAGCGCTTCCTCGACATGGCGGGTGGTCTGGTACTGCGTGACGACGGTCTTGTAGCGGTTGATCGCCGCCGTGTAGTCGCGCTTCTGCGCGTAATAGCGGCCGACATTCATTTCCTTGCCGGCAAGCTGGTCGCGCGCACCCTCGATCTTGGCCTTGGCGGACGTGGCGTATTCCGAGTTCGGATATTTGCGCACCACCTCTTCGAGGGCGGCGATCGCCTTCTCGGTGCGGGCCTGGTCGCGGCTGATGTCCGGAATCTGGTCGTAATGGGAAGCGGCGATCAGATATTGCGCATAGGCCGCGTCCGGGCTGCCGGGATGCAGTGTGACATAGCGGGTGGCGGCGCCGATGCAGCCGTCGAAGTCGCCGCCCTGGTAGGACGCATAAGCCGACATCAGCAGCGATTTGCGGGCCCAGTCGGAATAAGGATGCTGGCGGTCGACCTCTTCGAACTTCTTGTTCGCCGCCTTCATATCCTTCTTCTCGTTCATGAGGTACAGGCCCTCATTGTAGATCTTGTCGGCGGGCTCCTCGACGAAGGTGTCGTCCTTGGCGGTGAACTTGTCCCAGAGCGAGCCGGTGCCGCAGCCGGCCAGCGGAAGCGCGAGCAACATGAAGGTCACGGCCTGCAGCAGCCCACGGGCCCGCGACGAGACCGAGAAATATCCGCGCGTCGTACGCTGTGCCGACATGAGTTTAAGCCCTGACGCCCTGTGATGCGGTGCCGCCAGCCCATGAACCCGTCATGGGCGCGAAATGTAACCGTGGTGCCTGCCATGCGACCACGCCGATGTATCCGAAAAGCGATCTTTAACCAACCGGATAGGCAGGCATTCCGCCCGGATTAAGGCGAACGTGCCGCAATCCTAGCCGATCATGGTTACCAGGAGTTTCCCGGGGTAAGCCGCTGCCTGAGGCCGGCGGCAACAACTCTGTTCAGGACACGTCCGGCCCGTAGGCCGCAGCGATCCGGCCGCCGACGATACCGCGACCGACCTCGCCCACAGGACGCGTGGTGCGGCGGGGGG
>NZ_AJQF01000127.1:0-6832 GCF_000261705.1 Bradyrhizobium genomosp. III
GTCGGCGAGCAGCGCGGTCAGGACAGCGTGGTTGAGCTTGTGGCCGCCACGCACCGAGCGATAGGCGCCAAGCAGCGGCAGGCCGGCCAGTGACAGGTCGCCGATCACGTCCAGCACCTTGTGGCGGGCGCATTCGTCGGCGTAGCGCAGGCCCTCGGTGTTGAGCAGCCGCTCGTCGTCGAACACGACGGTGTTGTCGAAGGAAGCGCCGAGGGCATAGCCCGCGCTCCAGAGCCGCGCGACGTCGCTCATCAGACCGAAGGTCCGGGCCCGGCCGACTTCGCGGCGGAAACGCTCCGGATTGAGGTCGAAGGCGTAGCTCTGCTGGCCGATGACGGGATTGGTGAAATCGATCTCGACCTCGACGCAGAACCCGTTGGCAAAGGGCCTGATCTCGCCGAAGGAGTCGCCGATCTTGACCGAGATCGGCTTCAAAACCTGAATGAAGCGGCGCTGTGCCGGCTGGGTAACGATGCCGGCCTGGTCGATCGCCGCAATGAAGGCCGCCGCGCTGCCGTCCATGATCGGCACTTCGGGACCATCGATCTCGATGGTGGCGTTGTCGACACCCATACCCCGCAGTGCAGCAAGCACGTGCTCGGCGGTGGACACCAGCGGACCGTTGCGATCGCCGAGGACGGTAGCGAAGTCGGTCGCGATCACCTGCTCGGCGGTCGCCTGAACTTCGCGATCACTTCCCTCGAGGCCGGTGCGGACAAAAATAAAACCCGCGTCGACAGGCGCAGGCCCAAGGGTGAGAGTGACGGGAAGACCGGAATGAACGCCCACGCCTGCCACGGAGGCTTGCGCACGAAGCGTTGTTTGCCGGCTAAATTTCATCAGGAACCCGCCCCACTACGACCCACTGCGACTTATACGAGACCCACTTGGCCGGCCAGTGCCGAGTTCCTGCGAATCCGTATCCCCAAGTCACGGCAAACCATAGTCACTGCCTCAAACAGCGCCAACTCACGCTTTTTTACCGATTGTTACCCCAAACCTGCCGTATTCGCGCCAAGGCTTAACCAAATTGCGCCGAGGTTTCGGGTCGCTTCCGGCAGTTTGACTGAACACCCAAACACGTAATTAATTATTTAAAATCAGTTGCTTGTCTGCGCAATCCGGATATGCACGGGACAAAAGGAAAGGTCCCGGCAAGCTTGTTGCCGGGACCTTTTTTCGTCTGCCTTATTGTAACAATCCTCAGGTCGCCTGACGCCGCAGGAAGGCCGGGATATCAAGATGGTCGTCGCCCTGTGGCGCCGGCGCAACAGGCGCCGGACGGCCGTGCATGTCCAGCCCCTGCGGCGCGGGACGGCGGGCATACTCGGATACCGGCTCGCTCGACGCGATCTGCTGCGCCACGGTCTTCTGCTGCCGGCGCTCGGGCAGCGGCGGCATCGCGGGACCGGCAGTGCGGGCCGCGACCGGCGGCTCGCTTTCCTCGTCGCGACGGCCGAGGCCGACATTGGCGAGGCGCTGCAGCAGCGACAGGCGGGTCTTCTGCGGAGTCTCCTCCTCGACCTCGCCGCGGGCCTGGCGAATCTCGGCCTGGGCCGGCATCGGCAGCTCATCGAGGCGCGGCATACGCGGCGCACGGACCGGCGCACGCTCGGCCTGCGGCGGGATGAAGTTTTCCGGCGTCATCGGCTCCTGCATCGCGACCGGGGCCATGTCGGGCTCCGGAAACAGCGTCGGCTTCTGCGCGATCGGGCGCACGGTGACGTCACCATAGGTCTGCATCGGCGCGGGCGCC
Source organism: Bradyrhizobium genomosp. III (assembly GCF_000261705.1). Taxonomy (NCBI): domain Bacteria; kingdom Pseudomonadati; phylum Pseudomonadota; class Alphaproteobacteria; order Hyphomicrobiales; family Nitrobacteraceae; genus Bradyrhizobium; species Bradyrhizobium genomosp. III. Next base: position 1,757 of record NZ_AJQF01000127.1, read on the forward strand.
TGCGGGACCTCCGCAACGGCGGCGGCGATGGCGGCCAGCGCGGCGCGCTCGACATTCGGACGGGGCGCCATCGGCGCGGCAGCGACCGGGGCTGCGGCCGGAATCTGGCCTTCCAGCTTCTGGGCGCGCTCAGCCATACGCTGATTGTCGGCGCGGAGCCGCGCGGTCAGGTCGGCAAGACGGCTCTCGGCGGCGACGGCCGGAACTGCGGGCGCCTGCTGCGCCTGCGGCGCCGCGTTCGCAACCGGGGCGGAGGTCGCCTGGCTGTTGCGGGCGATCGCGGCCTGCTCGATGCCGGTGGCAACGACGGAGACGCGGATCAGGCCGTCGAGCGCTTCGTCGAAGGTGGCGCCGACGATGATGTTGGCGTCCTGGTCGACTTCCTCGCGGATACGGGTCGCGGCTTCGTCGACCTCGAACAGGGTGAGGTCCTTGCCGCCGGTGATGGAGATGAGGAGGCCCTTGGCACCCTTCATCGAGCTATCGTCGATCAGCGGGTTGGCGATCGCGGCTTCGGCGGCGGTCAGCGCCCGCTTGTCGCCGGAGGCTTCGCCGGTGCCCATCATCGCCTTGCCCATTTCCCTCATCACCGCCCTCACATCGGCGAAGTCGAGGTTGATCAGGCCTTCCTTGACCATCAGGTCGGTGATGCAGGCAACGCCCGAGTACAGCACCTGGTCGGCCATCGCGAAGGCGTCGGCGAAGGTGGTCTTCTCGTTGGCGACCCGGAACAGGTTCTGGTTCGGGATGATCAGCAGCGTATCCACGACCTTGTGAAGCTCGTTGATGCCGGCTTCCGCCGTGCGCATGCGGCGGCCGCCCTCGAAGTGGAAGGGCTTGGTCACGACGCCGACGGTGAGGATGCCCATATCGCGCGCAGTCTTGGCGATCACGGGAGCTGCACCGGTACCGGTGCCGCCGCCCATGCCCGCGGTGACGAACACCATGTTGGCGCCCGAGAGATGGTCGCGCAGCTCGTCGATCACCTCTTCCGCCGCCGCCGCGCCGACGTTCGGCTGCGAGCCGGCGCCGAGGCCTTGCGTGACCGCCGTGCCCATCTGCACGATGCGCTGCGCCTTCGACATCGTCAGCGCCTGCGCGTCGGTGTTGGCGACCACGAAGTCGACGCCCTGGAGGCCCGCCGTGATCATGTTGTTGACGGCGTTGCCACCGGCGCCGCCGACGCCGAACACGGTGATCCGGGGCTTCAACTCGTGAATATCAGGAACGTTGATGCTGATGGTCATGTTTGCCTCTCGATCACGTGCGCGTGGGTTCGCCCCGGCCGGCGGCCGCGGGAGTTGGTGAAAGTCGGGAATTGCGGAAATGAATCATCAGAAGCCCTCGCGTAGCCATCGTCCGACCTTTCCGAAATAACCGCCGGTCCCTGTCCTGACCTGCTGCCGCGTATGCCGCGGTTCGACATGTTCGTGGTGAACATATTGCGGGTAGACGAGGAGTCCGGCGGGCACCGCGAACGCGGCGTTCTTCGCCTCGTTGGGCAGCCGGCCGAAGCCGAGCGGACGTCCGACCCGCACGGGCCGGCCGAGAATCTGGGTGCCGAGTTCGACGAGGCCGGTCAGCTGCGAGGCGCCGCCCGAGAGTACGACCCGGCCGTTGGGCTCTGAGGCGAAGGGCGAATCCTTCAGCTTGTCCCGAACCATTTCGAAGACTTCCTCGGCACGGTGCTTGACGATGTTGGCGATGGTGGCGCGAGAGACGATCTGCGGCAGATCCTGCTCGTCACCGGCTGTCGGCACAGACATCAGCTCACGCGAGTCCGATCCGCCGGTGATGACGGTCCCGTATAACGTCTTGATTCGCTCGGCATCGGCAATGGTCGCGGAGAGTCCCCGCGCCAGATCCATCGTGATGTGTTGCCCGCCGACCGCAAAACCCGCCGCATGCACGAAACGGCCGCCCGAATAAACGGCAATCGTGGTGGTGCCGGCGCCCATCTCGACGACCGCTGCGCCGAGATCGGCCTCGTCGTCGGTCAGCACCGACAATCCGGCGACATATGGGCTCGCCGCCATGGCTTCGACATTGATGTGGCAGCGTTCGACCGCCAGCATCAGGTTCCGCGCCACGGTGGCGTCGCAGGTGACGACGTTCATGTCGACGCCGAATTGATGGGCGACCATGCCGCGGGCGTCGCGGATGCCCTTGACGCCGTCGAGCGTGTAGCCGACCGGCAGCGCGTGCAGCACGGTGCGGCCTTCGCCGGTGGCGTGACGCATGCCGGTCGAGGTGACGCGGCTGACATCGGCCTGCGTCACGGCGCCACCACGGATGTCGGCGGCGGCCTCGACCAGTTGGCCGGAAAGCCGGCCGCCGGAGACCGAGAGCAGCACGGACTCGACCCGCACCTTGGCCATTTTCTCCGCGAGCGCGACGGCCTGGCGCACGGCCTGCTCGCATTCGGTAAGGTCGATCACCGCCCCGGCCTTCATGCCGCGCGACTGGATCTGGCTGTAACCGATCAGTTCCACCGCATGGGTGCGGCCGCGCAGCGCCTCGCTCGGCGGTGACGGCTTCAGCCGCGCGATCATGCAGGCGATCTTGCTGGTGCCGATGTCGAGACAGGCGACGAGGCCGCCGCGCTTGTGCGGCATCGGGCGCGTCTTCGGCGTCTGGGTGCGATCGAGACCGGTCATGCGGCGTCCCCGGCCTTCTTTTTCTTCTTGTCCTTGAACAGCTCCTCGCGCGCCTTGGCGGCGTCCTCGGACAGCTGCACCACCAGACGATCAGGCAGGCGCATGTCGACGGCGACGATGTCGCGCGAGAACAGCCTGTCCTCCTTGTCGAGCTTGGACAGCATCGCCAGCGCGTTGCCGACGTCCTGCTCGGGCAGGCGGATGTCGAGACCGTCCTTGAGCCTCAGGTTCCAGCGCCGCTCGCCGACGAAGATCGCGGCCTTGGTGATCGAGTTGACCTGCGGATAGCGCGCCAGCAGCGCGAGGAAATCGCGGGCCTGGCTCTCGGCGCCCTTGCCGACCACGAGCGGCAGCGACAGGAAGCGGCGCGAGACATAGGGTTCGAGCACGGCGCCGTCATCGGCGATCACCGAGAGCCGGCCGGCCTCCTGCCACAGCGCGAATGGCTTGCGCTCGGTGAGCTCGATCATCAGCTGGCCCGGATAGAGCTTCAGCACGGTCGCATCGGCGATCCACGGATTGCCCTTGAGCTTGTCGCGCACCGCGTCAGCATCGAGGAACAGCAGCGAGGAACGGCCGCTGACGCCGCCGATCGCCAGGATCTCGTCCTGGGTGAGCTGCTTGCGGCCATTGATCACGACGGAGGTGATGCGGAAGCCCGCGGAATTGGCCAGCGCGTTGCGGGCATCGCTGACCGCGGTGATGAAATCCTGGAGATGGCCGCCCTTGACGATGCCGAAACCGCAGCTTCCGATGAGCAGCAGCACGGTCATGCTGATCCCGACCCGGCGCGGCAGATAGCGCTCGATCAGCGCGACCACGCGCGGCGGCGGCTCACGCTCGACGATGGCCTTGGCCTTGATCTTGGCGGCAGCACGCGCGGCGTGAAGTCTTTGCTGGCGCTTGTCCTGCAGCCACTCGCGCAGAAGCACGACCGCTCCGACAGCGGCCGCCTTCAGGTCGGCTTGGGGCCTCAGCGATCTGAAAAGCGACCGGGTGAGGCTTCCTGCTCCATCCATTGCACGAGCTCGTCAACAGTTTGCCCGCGACATCGCGCGGATCCTGGCGAACATGACGTCTTCGACGTGCCGGGCCGGGTGCTGGTCTTCAGCAGAAGAAGCCTCTCCCCTTCAAAGCGTTCGCTGGAGGTGACGTCACCCCCGAGAGCTCACGCGCCGGCAGCCAAAGCGCCATATGCGCCGCCAGCGTTAACCTTCGGACGTCCTGGTAAACAAAAGGTAAAGTTCGTTAACGTCCGGCGCATTTTGCCCCGCGATGTGAGGCATTTGTGCCGTGATGTCCGGCATTTTACCGGTTTTGGACCCCAAACCGGCCCGTTTCGCCGATTCGGCCGTTAACCAGTCCTAATTATTTCGGCACGCGCTGCCCGGCGAGCTCCACCAGGCCGCGCAGGAAGTCGACGAATTCGATGCCCTCGGCTTTCAGCGCCTTGGGGTAGAGCGAGGACTTGGTCAGCCCGGGCAGCGTGTTGGTCTCGAGATAGATGAGGCCCTTGTCCGAGACGATGAAGTCCGACCGGGAATAGCCGGCGCAGGACATCGCGCGGTGCGCCAGCATCGCCTGGGCCTTCAGCGCCGCGGTGATCTCGGGTGCGAAACGACCGGGGCAGATCTCCTGGGTCGACTTCAGGAGATATTTTGCAGCGTAATCGAAATTGCCCTCGCCCGGAATGATCTCGATCGGCGGCAGCGACATGATCGAACCATCGGTGCGCTCCAGCACGCCGCAGGTCGCCTCGACGCCGGCGATGTAGGGCTCGATGACGTACTCTTCGTGCTTGGCCGCGTTGCGGACGGCGACGAGATCCTGCTTGGCGTTGACGAAGATTAGGCCGTAGCTCGATCCGTCGCGCGCCGGCTTTGCGATCAGCCTGCCGTATTCGGCAAATGCCTCGTCGATCTCGTCGAGCGCTATGTTTGCCGGTGACGTCACGCCGCCAAGCGCGGCGAAATGCTTGGCCGCGATCTTGTCGAAGGCCAGATGCGAGGAGGCCGAGCCAGAGCCGGTGAAAGGCACGCCGCGCGCTTCGCACATCACCTGCAATTCGCCGTTCTCGGCGCGCCCGCCATGCAGGCCGAGCACCAGGACGCGACCTTCCGCCTTCGCCCGGTCGAGTGCCTGCTCCAGCGGGATGCCGCGCGTTCCGGGCTTGAACTCGTCCTCGAAGGGGCGGGCATGTTCGAGCAGTTGCTTCGACTGCACCACATGCACCTTGTCCTCGACATCCCACCACCACAGATCGGCCTCGGGCAATGCCTGATGCAGGGCCTGGGCCGAGGCGACCGAAACCAGACGCTCGCGGTTGGAGCCGCCGAAGAGGATGGTGATGCGCATGTCTTTTGTTACCTATCCTAGCCAGTCGTCGTCATTCCGGGATGCGCCGTAAGGCGCAGGCCCG
>NZ_AJQF01000128.1:0-216 GCF_000261705.1 Bradyrhizobium genomosp. III
TCGCGACTGCGTCGCGCCCCGGAATGACACTCACACGGAAACCCCGATCCGCTTGATTTCCCAGTGTAGCTCAATTCCGGAATTTGCCTTCACGCGTTCGCGCACGGTCTCGCCCAGCGTCTCGATGTCGTGTGCGGTGGCATCGCCCGTGTTGATCAGGAAATTGCAGTGCATCTCGGAGACCTGCGCGCCGCCGACGCGCAAGCCGCGGCAGGC
>NZ_AJQF01000129.1:0-2978 GCF_000261705.1 Bradyrhizobium genomosp. III
GGTCTCGCGATGCGTCTGCACCTCCGCCATGCGCGCGCGGATCGCATCGGCATCCTTGATCTCGCCGCGAAACCGCCCGGAGGTGAAGATGATGGAGGGATCGACGCCGCTGTTGCGGTAGACGAACTTCATGTCGGCATTGGAGAAGGTGTGCTTGCTGCCGTCGCGACCGACGCCGCGCGCTTCGACCAGCACGTCCTTGGTCTCACCGCCATTGGCGCCGGCATTCATGCGCAGCGCGCCGCCGATCGTGCCGGGAATGCCGAAGTAGAATTCGAGCCCGCCGATATTGGCCGACGCGGCCACCTCCGCCACGCGCTTGTCGAGCGTGGCAGCACCGGCAGTGACGATATCGCCGCTGGCGCTGGCCTCGCCGAAGGCGCGCGGCGCCAGCCGGATCACGACGCCCGCAATGCCGCCGTCGCGCACGATCAGATTGGAGCCGACACCGACGACGTAGACGGGAATGTCGGGCGCAAGATGCGCGAGGAAGTAAGCGAGATCGTCCTCATCCGCCGGCGTGAACAGCACCTGGGCAGGGCCGCCGACGCGAAACCAGGTCAGCTCGGCCAGCGACTGGTTGGCCAGCAGCCGCCCGCGCAGCTCCGGCATCGCGGCTTTGAGCTCGGGCGTGATGTCGGGAAAGCTCATGCCACTTCCTCAAGTGAAGAAGGCACAATCTCTCCGTTCCCTCCCCCCTTGTGGGGTCCGAGGCGAGCGAAGCTCGCTCTCGAGGTCAGGGAGGGGGGTAGCCACGAACTCAGAGCTCGCCCGGGGCCACCCCTCTCCCCCGCCCTCCTCCGCAAGGGGGGAGGGAGCGCAGCGTGCTCCGTGGTGAATAGTGAAATCAAAATCAACGCCCTATCCCAGCGCCTTCAGTTGGTCCGGCAGCGCATACGCCCATTGCGTGATGTTGCCGGCCCCTAAGCACACGACGAGATCGCCGGACTTCGCCAATCCCTTGACGATGCCCGCGAGCTCGGAGGATGCCGGCAGTGGAATCACCTCGCGATGGCCATGCGCGCGCAGGCCCGTCACGAAATGATCGCGGTCGATGCCGTCGATCGGCGCTTCGCCGGCGGCATAGACGTCGGCGACGACAACCGCATCGGCATCGTTGAAGCAGGTGCAGAATTCCTCGAACAACGATTGCAGGCGGGTGTAGCGATGCGGCTGCACCACGGCGATGATCTTGCCAGTGAAGGAATCGCGCGCCGCCCTCAGCACCGCCGCGATTTCCACGGGGTGATGACCGTAATCGTCGATCACGGTGACGCCGTTCCATTCGCCGGTCTTGGTGAAGCGGCGCTTGACGCCGCCGAAGCCGGCGATCGCCTTGCGGATCGCTTCGTCGGACACGCCGAGCTCACGCGCGACCGCAATCGCGGCCGTCGCGTTGGAGGCGTTGTGGCGTCCCGGCATCGGCAGCATGAGGTCGGCGATCTCGTGCACGGCGCCGGTCTTGCGATCGCGGAACGCGACCTTGAATTTCGATCCGCCGCCCATCGGGGTCAGATCGACCAGCCGCACATCGGCCTGCGGATTTTCGCCGTAAGTGACGATGCGGCGGTCCTCGATCTTGCCAACGAGACTCTGCACGACCGGGTGATCGATGCACATCACGGCGAAGCCGTAGAACGGCAGGTTCTCGACGAAATGGCGGAACGCGTCCTGCACGGCCTCGAAGGTCCTGAAGTGATCGAGATGCTCGGGGTCGACATTGGTGACGATCGCGACATCCGTCGGCAGCTTCAGGAACGTGCCGTCGCTCTCGTCGGCTTCCACCACCATCCAGTCGCCCGCGCCAAGGCGCGCATTGGAGCCATAGGCATTGATGATGCCGCCGTTGATGACGGTGGGATCGAGACCGCCGGCGTCGAGCAGCGTTGCGACCATCGTGGTCGTCGTGGTCTTGCCGTGGGTGCCGGCGATCGCGACGCAGCTCTTCAGCCGCATCAGCTCGGCCAGCATCTCGGCGCGGCGCACCACGGGAATGCGCCGCTCGCGCGCCGCCATCAGTTCCGGATTGTCACGCTTGATCGCGGTCGAGACCACGACGACCTCGGCGCCATCGACATTCTCGGCCCTGTGGCCGACCGAGACCTTTGCGCCCTTCTTGCGCAGACGATCGAGATTGTAATTGTCGGAGGCGTCCGAGCCCTGCACGGCATAACCGAGATTGACCAGCACCTCGGCGATCCCGCTCATGCCGATTCCGCCGATCCCGACGAAGTGGATGGGTCCGATCTCGCGCGGCAGTCTCATGCTCTGTTCCCTGACCTCGCCGCCTGAAACGGCGGTATCTGGCGAAGGTCACGGCCAAATCAGCCGCGCCGTTCTTACTGGATGCCCCGCTTTAGAAGGCGAAGACAAGGGCTTTTTCGCGTCAGATTCCCGCGACTTTGACCACCAGATCGGCCAGTCGCTCGGCGGCGTCGAGCCGGCCGGCGCCGCGGGCGGCCTGCGCCATGGCGGCAAGGCGCGCGGGCTCGGCGGCGAAGGCGGAGATTTCGGAGGCCAGCCGGTCGGAGCTGAACTCGGCCTGCGGGATGCGGATCGCGCCATCCACCTTGACCAGCACGCCGGCATTGGCGAACTGGTCCTGGTCGATCGAGCCGGGCAGCGGCACCAGGATCGAGGGCCGGCCGATCGCCGCGAGCTCTGCCACTGTCCCGGCGCCGGAGCGCGATACCACGAGATGATTGGAGGCAAGCCGTGCCGGCAAATCGGTGAAGAACGGCGCCAGCTCGACCTTGATCTTGAGCTTGTCATAGACTGCGCGCACACGCGCCATGTCCTCGTCCCGCACCTGCTGGGTCAGGATGAGCCGGCTCCATAGCGCAGGCTCGAGCCGCTCGATCGCGCCAGGCACGATGTCGGCCATGATGCGCGCGCCCTGGCTGCCGCCGACGACGAGCAGGCGCAACGGGCCGTTCACCTCGGGCGCGGCGTAAGGCACGGCAGCCGCGGCAAGCACC
>NZ_AJQF01000130.1:0-23569 GCF_000261705.1 Bradyrhizobium genomosp. III
CAAGCGCTTGATCAGGGCGTAGGCCGACAGCGTGCCGGCGGCGAGCGTGAGGCCGGCATAGGCGAGCTGGAGCGGATTGCGGCCGCGTGCGGTCTCGCTCGCGACAACGTCGATCATGTCCTTGGTGAACAGCCCGCTGTAACGCAGCGCGCGTTCATCCGTGACGAGGCGGACGCGAAAGCCACGCCGGATCAATTCGACGCCGAGTGCCTCGGCCGGAAACAGATGGCCGCCAGTGCCGCCCGCGGCGAGAAGAATCAGGGGGGAATTGTTCATGGTGGGGGAGTTTTACCGGGAGTTTTCCGTCATTGCGAGCCGGCTACGAAGGTGTTCGTTCCCCGGGGCGCAGCGCAGCGCGCTCCTGGCGATGCGAAGCATCGTCCAGTTCAGCGTGGTGCGCTGCTGAACCGGGGCGATTGGTGCGGCATTCTGGGTCCCGGCTCTGCGCTCCGCTTCGCGGAACTGGTCCGGGACACGAGAGCGGTCAGGCGTAACTCCGCATCGCGTCGGCGTGGCCGCTGGCCTCGACCTCGGTGCGTGGGCGCAGGCGCGTCAGCGCCAGCATCATGCCGACGCCATAGGCGAGCGACACGATCGAGGAGCCGCCATAGGAGATGAACGGCAGCGTCATGCCCTTGGCGGGGATCAGCTGGAGGTTCACTGACATATTGATCGCCGCCTGCACGCCGAACAGGATGGCAAGGCCGGAAGCCGCGAAGCGCGAGAACATGTCCTCATTGGCATAGGCGCGCGACAGCGTGCGGATGACGACGAAGGCGAACAGCGTCAGCATCGCTAGGCACAGGATGATGCCGAACTCTTCGGCCGCGACCGCGAACACGAAGTCGGTGTGACTGTCCGGCAGGCTGCGCTTGGCGATGCCCTCGCCCGGTCCGAGCCCGAACCAGCCGCCGTTGTAGAAGGCTTCCATGGCGGTATCGACCTGGAAGGTGTCGCCCGAGGCCGGGTTCATGAAGCGCTTGATGCGGCCCGCGACATGCGGGACGAACAAATAGGCGCTGAACAGACCGGCCGCACCGAGACCCGCGAGGCCGAACACCCAGATCATGCGCATGCCCGCGATGAAGAACAGCGAGCCCCACACCATCAGGATCAGCATGGTTTGGCCGAAATCCGGCTCCATCACCAGCAGCGCGACCAGCATCATGAGAAGCACCAGCGCCATCGAGGTCGCGGGCATCTCCGGGCGCTTGGTCGATTCCGCGAACAACCAGGCGGCGATGACGACGAACGACGGCTTTGCGATTTCAGAGGCTTGGATGTTGACGCCGAGCAGCGTGATCCAGCGCCGCGAGCCCTTCACTTCGGGCCCGATCGCGAGTGTCAGCACGATCAGGATGATGCTGGCCGCGAAGATGATCAGCGCCGAGCGGCGGATCGCGCGCGGCGACAGGAAGGAGACCCCGAGCAGCACCAGGCAGGACGGGAGAAGGAACATCACGTGGCGGCTGAAGAAGTGGAAGGGATCAAGCCCGATACGGGTCGCAACCGGCGGGCTCGCCGCCAGCGACAGGATCACCCCGGTCAGCATCAGCGCCAGGATGGCGCCCATCAGCGGCTTGTCGACGGTCCACCACCACTCGGAAAAGGGGGTGCGTTCTTCACGGGAGAGCATGGGCGGCCGCTTTCGGACAGAGGTCCGTCCATTGGTCGCCGAGGTTGGTTACCGGGGGGTTAAGGAAGTGGATGAAGTTGTGCACAGTCTCGTGCCCCGGACGCAGCGCAGCGCCATAAGCGCGTTTACGCGCGTCTTCGACACGCTATTGCGGTGCGCTGCAGAGCCGGAGGCCTAGCAGCTTCTGGGTCCCGGCTCGCGCTACGCGCGTCCGGGACACGAGAACTCGCTACACCACCGGCTTCACGCCCGGCAGCGCCTGCACCAGCTCGCGGAACTTGGTCCCGCGGATCTCGAAGTTGCGGTACTGGTCGAAGGAGGCACAGGCGGGCGAGAGCAGCACGACGGCATCAGCGAGCCCTGAGGCTTCCGCATCGCGCGCGGCGTGCTCGACGGCGACGTCCAGCGTCTGGCTGATCTCGTGCGCGACTGGGCCCAGCGTTCCCGAAAACTCGTGCGCGGCTTCGCCGATCAGATAGGCTTTTCGGATGCGCGGGAAGTAGCCGGTCAGGCCAGTGATGCCGCCGGCCTTCGGCTTGCCGCCGGCTATCCAGAAGATGTCGGCGAAAGACGACAGCGCATGCGCGGTGGCGTCGGCGTTGGTACCCTTGGAGTCATTGACGAACAGCACGTTGCCGCGGCGGCCGACCTGCTCCATGCGGTGCGCAAGGCCTGGAAAGCTGCGCAGGCCATTCTGCAGCACGTCCTGGCTGATGCCCATCGCGAGCGCGGCGGCGGCGGCGCAGGCCGCGTTCTGGGCATTATGCTGGCCGCGCAGCGAACCGATGCCGCCGAGCTTTGCGATCTCGCTGCGGGCGCCACCCGCGGTGCGCACGATATTGCCGTGCTCGACATGGATGCCAGAAGCCAGCGGGTTCTTGACGGAGATGCGCACGACGGTCTTGCCGGCGCGGTCGAGCCGGTCGGCGATGTCGCGGCAGAAGCCGTCGTCGACGCCGACGATCGCGGTGCCGCCTGCCTGTACGCCCGAAACGAGGCGCTCCTTCACCGCAGCGTAGTGCGCGATGGTGCCGTGGCGATCGATGTGGTCCTCGCTGACATTGAGCAGGATGCCGACGGAGGGATCGAGCGAGGGCGTGAGGTCGATCTGGTAGGACGACATCTCGATGACGTGGACGCGGCCCATGCGCGGCGGCTCCAGCGACAGGATCGCGGTGCCGATATTGCCGCCCATCTGGGTGTCATAGCCGGCCACTTTCGTGAGATGCGCGATCAGCGCCGTCGTGGTCGACTTGCCATTGGTGCCGGTGATCGCGACGAACGGCGCATCCGGCGCATGGCGCCGCCGCTCGCGGCAGAACAGCTCGATGTCGCCGATCACCTCGCAACCTGCCTCGCGCGCCTTCAGCACACTCCAATGCGGCACCGGATGGGTCAGCGGCACGCCGGGCGCGAGCACCAGGGCTGCGAAATTCGCCCAGGACACGTTGCGCAAATCTGCGGTGATGAAGCCGGCCTGCGCGGCCTTGGCGACGTTCTCGGCGTTGTCGTCGGCGGCGATCACCTCGGCGCCGCCGGCCTTCAGCGCGTGGCAGGAGGCGAGCCCCGAGCCGCCGAGACCGAACACCGCGACCGTCTTGCCGGCAAAGGACGTGACGGGGATCATCGATCGATCACCGCAGCTTCAGCGTGGAGAGACCGGCCAGCGCCAGCATCACCGAGATGATCCAGAAGCGGATCACGATCTGCGGCTCGGTCCAGCCGAGCTGCTCGAAATGGTGATGGATCGGCGCCATCCGGAAGATGCGTTTGCCCGTCAGCTTGAACGAGACCACCTGCACGATGACGGAGACCGCCTCCAGCACGAACAGGCCACCGATCACCGCCAGCACGATCTCGTGCTTCACCGCGACCGCGATGGCGCCGAGCATGCCGCCGAGCGCGAGCGAGCCGGTGTCGCCCATGAAGATCGAGGCCGGCGGCGCATTGAACCAGAGGAAGCCGAGGCCGGCGCCCAGCAGTGCACCGCAGAGCACCGCGAGCTCGCCGGTGCCGGCGACATATTTGATCTGCAGATATTCGGCGAACACTGCGTTGCCGGCGAGATAGGCGATCATCGCGAAGCTCGCTGTCGCGATCATCACGGGAACGATGGCGAGGCCGTCGAGCCCGTCGGTGAGGTTCACCGCGTTGCCGGAGCCGACGATGACGAAGGCGCCGAATATGACGAAGAACCAGCCGAAATGCAGCACGGTGTCCTTGAGGAACGGAATCGTCAGCGCGGTCGATGCGGGATCGCGGTTCAGCCGCACCAGCGCATAGCAGGCCACCAGCGCGATCGCCGCCTCGATCAGCAGGCGAAGCTTGCTGCCGAACCCGGTCGTGGTCTGCTTGGTCACCTTGAGGTAATCGTCATAGAAGCCGACGAAGCCGAAGCCGAGCGTCACCGCCAGCACGATCCAGACGTAGGGATTGAGCGGATTGGCCCACAGCACGGTGCCGACCGTGAGGCCGGACAGGATCATCAGCCCGCCCATGGTGGGCGTGCCCTTCTTGGCGAGGTGCGATTGCGGACCGTCGGTCCGGATCGGCTGACCCTTGCCCTGACGGATGCGCAAGTGATCGATGATCCAGGGCCCGAACAGGAACACGAACAGCGCGCCGGTGACGACGGCGCCGCCGGTACGGAAGGTGATGTAGCGGAAGACGTTCAGGAAGGTGCGAACGGCACCGAAGCCCGGAAATGTGTTGGAGAGCTCGATCAGCCAGTAAAACATTCAGACGGTCCTATGGCGCCTTTGCACACGCGGTCTCGGCCTTGATCTTGGTCTTTACCTTGGCCTCAACGTGCCTCACGCGCATTCGCTGGTCTTCATCATGGGTCGCGACCTCCGGGAAACCGGACGGCTTCGCGCCGCAAAGGGTGGGATTCGGGAACGGCGCCTTCCAAGCAGTTTACGCCTTTGCCTGCAAGGCGGCCACCAGGCCCGGCACAAACTTGTTGACCCAGAACATCTTCTTGCTGCCCTTGACAACCACGACGTCGCCTGCCTTCAGCAGGTTCGCGACCTCACTCGGCTTCAGCGTGGCGGGATCGCCGTGCCAGCCGAGGCCCTTGCCGGCCGGGAGCACATCGTAGAGGTGGCGCATCAGGGGGCCGACGCAGTAGATTCCGTCAATACCGTCGAGATGCTTGGCAAGGCCGGTGTGATAGCCTGGTGCATCATCGCCCAGCTCCAGCATGTCACCGAGCACGGCAACGCGGCGGCCGCCGGTCACATTGCGCGCCTGGAGGCTTTGCAGCGCAGCGGCCACGCTGGCCGGATTGCCGTTGAAACTGTCGTCGATCACGGTGATACCGCCGACCGCCTGCTCGACGCCGCGGCCAGTCATGATGCCAACCCGATCGAGCTTGATCGCCAGCGTCGCCGCATCGAGACTCGCGGCGCGGATGGCGGCGAGCGCGGCCAGCGCATTCTGCACGCGGTGCGGCGCGCCCGGCGTCAGGCTGAAGGCGATCTGCTTCTTGCCGATCATGGCCACGACCTGCCAGCTCTCGCCATGCGGCGCGTGCGTGACCTCATGCACCTCGGCATGTTCGCCAAAGCGCACCACCTTGCCCTTCCATTCGGATGCCTTTAGCCCGGCCGGCAGCACCAGCACCCCGTCCTCGGGCAGGCCGAGCGCGATCGACACCTTCTCGCGGCGGATGGCTTCGAGCGAGCCGAGCTTCTCCAGATGCACGGGCTGGACATTGACGACGAGTGCGACGGTGGGCCGCGTCAGTTCGCTGAGCCGCGCGATCTCGCCTTGCTGGTTCATGCCCATCTCGACGACCCAGAGACTTGCATCGGGTCTGGCATTGCACAGCGTCAGCGGCACGCCCCAAAAATTGTTGAAGCTGGACGGACTGGCATAGGCGTTCGGATAGGCCGCCAGAAATTCCTTGGTGCTCGTCTTGCCCGCGCTGCCGGTCAGCCCGATCACAGGCCCGCGGAAGCGGGCGCGAGCGGCGCGCGCGAGGCCCCAGAGGCCGTCGATCAGCGTGTCCTTGACGACGATCTGCGGAATGCGGATGCCCGCGATCTCGTGCGGCACGATCATCGCGACCGCGCCGGAAGCTTCTGCCTTGTCCGCGAACTCCCAACCGTCGCGCGCGCTGGCGAAGGCCGAGACGAAGCCGCCGCTCGGCGTGCCGCTCAGCGCGACGAACAGGCTGCCCGGCTTCACCAGCCGGCTGTCCTGGGTGACGAAGTCGATCGGCGTGTCCGGGAACGAACCGGCAGCGCCCAGCGCGCGCGCGACGTCGGCAACTGTCCATATCGGCGCGCTCATGCAACCCTCGACGCTAATGCGGCGGCGACCGCCTCGTGATCACTGAAGGGCAAAACCTCTCCGCCGACGATCTGCCCGGTCTCGTGGCCCTTGCCGGCGACGAGCAGGGCATCGCCTTTCTGGAGTTCCTCGATCGCGGTTCGGATTGCCGCGGCACGGTCGCCGATCTCGCGGGCGCCCTTTGCGGTTGCGAGGATTTCGGCGCGAATGGTTTCGGGCTTCTCGCTGCGCGGATTGTCGTCGGTGATGATGATTCCGTCGGCGTTCTCGGCCGCGATCTCGCCCATGATCGGACGTTTGCCGGCATCGCGATCGCCTCCGGCGCCGAACACGACGACCAGCTTTCGTTTCGCATAGGGCCGCAGCGCCTGCAGCGCCTTCGCCAGCGCATCGGGCTTGTGCGCGTAGTCGACGAAGATCGGCGCACCGTTGCGCTCGCCGACGCGCTCGAGCCGTCCCTTGGCGCCTTCGAGACGCTCCAGGCTTGCGAACACGTTGGCGGCATCGCTGCCGGTACCGATCGCAAGTCCGGCCGATACCAGCGCGTTCTCGATCTGGAATTCGCCGACCAGCGGCAACCGGATCGCATAGCGCTTGCCTCGATGCTCGACCGTTAGCTTCTGCGAAAATCCTTCGACCTTGGCATCGGCAAGACGGATACCCTCGCCTGCCCCGTCGCCGTTGCGGCCGACTGCCATCACGCGCAGCCCACGTGCCTTCGCAGCATCGATCGCTTCCGCCGAGCAATCATGATCGGCCGAGATCACCGCGGCGCCATCGGGCGGCACCAGTTCGCGGAACAGGCGGAGTTTCGCCGCGAGGTAATGCGCAACGGTCGGATGGTAGTCCATGTGGTCGCGCGAGAGATTGGTGAAACCGCCGGCGGAGACGCGTACGCCGTCGAGGCGATACTGATCGAGCCCGTGCGAGGACGCTTCGAAAGCGAGATGCGTCACGCCCTCGCGCGCGATCTCATCGATCTGTCGGTGCAGCGCGATTGGATCCGGCGTCGTCAGCGAGCCGTAGACCGTGTGCTTGGGCGAGACGAGGCCGATGGTGCCGATGCTGGCGGAGGCATGCCCCAGTCGCTCCCAGATCTGGCGCGTGAACGCGGCGACCGAGGTCTTGCCACTGGTGCCGGTCACGGCCGCGATGGTCGCCGGCTGGGCGGGAAAGAAACTCGCCGCGGCCAGCGCCAGCGCGCGGCGTGGATTGGCAACGCTGATGAACGGCACCTTGCCACCGTCGGACGCATGATCACCCACGACAGCGACGGCGCCTGCGGCGACCGCGGCATCGACGAAGCGCGCGCCGTCGGTCTTGCTGCCGGCGAGTGCGAAGAAGAGATCGCCCGGCTTGACGACGCGGCTGTCGAGCGCGAGCCCGGTCACCTCGAGCGCGGCGATAGCGGGCTCGATCGCGGCATTGCCTGACAGATCTTGGCCTAAGAGGTCGCGCAGCTTCATGGTCTTCCAGTCGACATGCCCTGCCGGAAAGCCGAATCCCACGGAAAATCCCGACTCAGCCGCGGCGAAGGCCTACCCCGTTGATTACTGGGTTGTCCTGGACGCTGCAAGAATAAGGCGCTCCGCAGGCGGCAGGTCGAACCGCGGCTCGACGCCCAGAAGCGGCGCGATCCGCTCGATCACCTTGCCGCCGGTCGGCACCGTGTTCCAGCCCGAGGTGATGAAGCCCTTCGTTTCAGGAATCGCCTGCGGCTCGTCCAGCATGATCAGGATCTGATATTTCGGATCGTCGCAAGGCATGATGGCGGTGAAGGAGTTGAGCACGCGCTTCTTGGCATAGCGGCCGTTGATGACCTTTTCGGACGTGCCGGTCTTGCCGCCGACATAGTAGCCCTTGACGTCAGCGGTCTTGGCGGTGCCGATTTCGGCATTGAGCCGCATCAGGAACCGCATCTTGTCGCTGGTCTCCGTCTTGATTACGCGCTTGGCCATCGCCGCCGCTTCGGATTCGCTGCGCTTCATGAAGGTCGGCGGAATCAGATAGCCGCCGTTCACCAGCGCGTTGATGCCCATCACCGCCTGCAGTGGCGCCACCGACATGCCCTGGCCGAACGCGATGGTGACCGTGTTCAGCTCACCCCAGCGGCGCGGGATCAGCGGAGCCGCGCTCTCCGGCAGCTCGGTGCGCAGCCGCGTCAGCTGGCCCATCTTGGCGAGGAACGCCTTGTGGGCCTCGACGCCCTGGCCGAGCGCGATCCGCGCGGCGCCGATGTTGGACGAGAAGGTGAACACTTCCTTGGTGTTGATGAAACGCCCGAGCGGATGGCTGTCATGGATGGTGAACTTGCCATAGTGCAGGTTTCCACGGGCATCCCACGACGTGTTCAGATTGATCTTGCCGGAATCGAGCGCCATCGCCAGCGTGAACGCCTTGAAGGTCGAGCCCATCTCGTAGACGCCGGTGGTCAGGCGATTGATGCGGTCGGGGTCGTGCGCTTCCTTCGGATTGTTGGGATCGAAATCCGGAAGCGAGACCATTGCCACGATCTCGCCGGTCTTGACGTTGGAGACGATGCCGGAGGCGGCCTTGGTGTGATACTTCTCCTTGGCCTTCAACAGCTCGTCGCGCAGCGCGTGCTCGACGCGCAGATCGATCGAGAGCTCGATCGGCTTCTGCAGCCGGTCGGTGGCAAAGCCGGCACGGTGGAGATCGGCGAGGCCCTGATTGTCGAGCCACTTCTCCATGCCGGCGATGCCCTGGTTGTCAATGTTGACCAGACCGATGAGGTGGGCGACCTCGTTGCCGGTCGGATAGACGCGCTTGTTCTCGCGCAGGAAGCCGATGCCGGGAATGCCGAGCTTGTGAATCGCCTGCTGCTGCTTGGCCGTGACCTCGCGCTTGAGCCAGACGAAGCCCTTACGCGTCCTCAGGCGCTCGCGCACCTCGGCCTCGTCGAGATCGGGCACGGTCGCCGTGAGCAGCTCGATCGCCTCGTCCTTGTCGATGATGCGGCGCGGCTCGCCGAACAGGCTCGCCGCCTTGACGTCGGTGGCGAGGATTGCGCCGTTGCGGTCGACGATGTCGGGCCGTGCGGTTGCCACCACCTCCTGCGCCGCGGCGCGGCGCGCGCCGTGGGCATCGGCGCCGATGGCGAACATCACGAGCCGGCCGCCGATCAGGGCGTAGACCGAGGCGAAGGCGAGCATGGCGAGACCAACCCGCGCGCGCGCCTTCGCGGCGCGGTCGACATTGCGCCCGTAGAGCAGGCTGCGGATCAGCCGCTGGCGCCAGGGTTCCGTAGGTTTGGCCGGAGTCGCAGCGCTCATTGCTTGTCCTCGGGCTGAGGCACGGAGCCCGTCACATTGTCGGGATCGCTCGCGGCTTCGATGGTGTTGAGCATGGCTCCGATCGGATCGGGCTCGCCAGGCCTGAACATCCGCGGCGGACGCTCCGGCAGGTTCTTCAGCGAATCATATTGCGTGCCGTTGACCGGCTTGAGCTGCAGATGCCGGTCGGACAGGCCCTGCAATCGGTGGGGCGCATCGAGCTTGGCCCATTCGGATCGCAGCGAAGCGATCGCGTCGCGCTGCTCGCGGATCTCCGCATGCAGCCGCAGCACCCTCTCGGTGCGCGCCGTGGAGTCCATCTTGATCCTGTAGACATAGGCCGCCGCGAAGATCAGCGCGCCGATGACGAAGAGGTGGATGATGCGCATGCGCTAGCCTCCCCTCATCACGTCGGAGAGTTTTGGCCATGACGATGGCTCGCCATCGTCATGCGCGGGCGCCGAGGTGCGCTCGGCGGCGCGAAGCTTTGCGGAACGCGCGCGCGGGTTATGCGCGACTTCGTCCTCACCGGCGACTACGGGCCGCCGCGTCAGAAGCTGGAAGCTCGGCGGAACTTGCGCCACCTCCGGCAGGTGCCGCGAGCCGCCGCCGGTTTTCGAACGCTCGGAGAGGAAATTCTTGACGATGCGGTCTTCCAGCGAATGGAAGGAGACCACGACGAGGCGTCCGCCCGGCTTGAGCACGCGCTCGGCCGCAGCGAGCGCGGTCTGCAGTTCCTCGAGCTCTTCATTGACGAAGATGCGCAGGGCCTGGAATGTCCGCGTCGCCGGATGAATATCGCCGGGCTTCGAGCGCACCACCCTGCCGATGAGGTCAGCGAGCGCGCGCGTGGTCGTGAACGGCGCCTCCTGACGGTCCGCGACGATGGCGCGGGCGACGCGGCGCGAATGCCGCTCCTCGCCGAGGAGATAGATGATGTCGGCGAGATCGCCTTCCGAAGCGCGGGCAACGACGTCGGCCGCGGTCGGCCCAGCCTGCCCCATCCGCATGTCGAGCGGACCGTCGAGGCGGAAAGAGAAACCGCGGCCGGCCTGGTCGAGCTGCATCGAGGACACCCCGACATCCATCACGACGCCGTCCACGGCCTCGACGCCCTGCGCCGCGCAGACCTCACCGAGGTTGGAGAATCGGTCCTCGACCAGCGTCAACCGGCCCGCGGAACGTTCGACCAGTTCCGCACCGCCCGCGACCGCGGTGCGGTCGCGGTCAATGGCGATGAGCCGGGTTCCCGGCACGTCGAGGATGGCGCGGCTATAGCCGCCGGCGCCGAAGGTGGCATCGACGTAGATACCGCCATCGCGCGGGGCGAGATGGGCGATGGCCTCACGGCCAAGAACGGGAATGTGCGGAGCCGAGCTCATGCGCCAGACCTGCTGGAGGCCCAGCCTGACGTCCAAGCGAGATTGGGGACGAACAAGCCCATGACGCCTCGAATGACTCCGTATCGCGGCGGTTCCACGACCGCACCGCCCAGCATGGTTACCAAGCCCGGTCGTCCCGGGCGGCAAACCCAGTGTTCCCAGCGGAATTTGTCGGGCAGCCATGGGATTTCGAGCCAAAATACGCTTTGGCCGCCTCCGGACGCGGGTCGGCTCTTCATCCCTCAGTAACGGCCCTTAGCGTTAAGAAAGCGTTGCTCGGCTCGTGACAAGTCGAAAAGCTGGTGAGGCGGTGATGCTTCATCCACACACTTCGCCAAAATGCATGCGTTAACCGCGACGCGCGATTGCGCACGGTGGAGGGTAAAGGAATAGTAAAGAGAAGGGCTTGGCCCACTCTCCGTCCGACCTTGGTTTGTCTATGCCGCCGTCCGGTTCGTCCACACCGTCTGGATCTGATTCGAAGCGTCAACGCGTTCTCCCGGTTCCCAAGGCCGCGGCGAGCATGAGGGCGTTCGAGCCGGATTCCTCGATCGTGTCCGACATCATCCCCTCGCCGAACTATGGCGAGCGCAACAAGGCACGGCAGCCCGACATGATCGTGCTGCACTACACCGGCATGCCCGATGTCGAGGGCGCGCTGGCGCGGCTGTGCACGGCGGGAACCGAAGTCTCGGCGCATTACGTCGTGCTGGAAGACGGCCGCATCGTGCAATGCGTGCCCGAAACCAGGCGCGCCTGGCACGCCGGCGTCTCGTCCTGGGCGGGCGAGGACGACATCAACTCCTGCTCGATCGGCATCGAGATCATCAATCGCGGCCACGACTGGGGCTATCCGGAATATCCGCTGCGCCAGATCGCCGCCGTGATCGCGCTGTGCCGCGGCATCATGCTTCGCCGCAAGGTGCCGGCCCACCGGGTGCTCGGCCATTCCGACGTCGCGCCCGCGCGCAAGAAAGACCCCGGCGAAAAGTTTCCGTGGCACTCGCTGGCCAATTCCGGCGTCGGTCACTGGGTGACGCCGGCCCCGGTCGTGCGCGGCGAGACCCTGATGCTCGGCACCATCAGCGACGAAGTGCTGAGCCTGCAGCAGGCGCTCGCCAGATACGGCTACGGCGTGCCGCTGACCGGCAAATACGATGCCGCGACCATGGAAGTCGTCACCGCCTTCCAGCGCCACTTCCGCCCCGCGCGGCTGGATGGTGTCGCGGACCACTCGACGCTGTCGACATTGCAGGCGCTGCTGGCGAGCCTGCCGGCAGAGGGAACGACCGTCGCGTCCAAGTGACGGCGATGGCCGCGCAGTTCTCTCTCGTGTCCCGGACGTGCAAAGCGCGAGCCGGGACCCAGTCGGCGACACGTCACGCTTCGATAGGATGGGCCCCTGCTCTGCAGCGCACCGTCGAAGAGACGCTGCGCTGCGTCCGGGGCACGAGACCCCTACCCCATCTCCCTCATCCGCCGCGCATAGAGCCGCCGCAACGGCTCGAGCTGTGTCGCTGCAGTCGCTGTCTGATACGCCTCGCACGCTTCATCCTTGCGGCCGAGCCTACGCAACAGATCCGCACGCACTGCGGGCAACAGCTCATAGCCGCGCAGCCCGCCTCGGGCGCTGATCGCATCGACGAGATCGAGCGCACGTGCCGGCCCATCGACCATCGACACGGCGGCAGCGTGGTTGAGCTCGATCACCGGAGAGGGAGAGATGCGCAGCAACACCTCGTAGAGCCCGGCGATCTGACGCCAGTCGGTCTGCGCAAAGCTCGGCGCACGGGCATGCAGCGCGGCGATCGCGGCCTGCACAGCATAAGGCTGCGGCCGTCCCGGCACGCGTAGCGCATCCTCGACCAGGCCCAGGCCCTCCTCGATCTGCGCGCGATCCCACAGCATGCGGTCCTGCTCCTCGAGCAGCACGATATCGCCGGCCGCGGTCTCGCGTCCGGCGCGGCGCGCATCGTGGAGCAGCATCAGGGCCAGCAGGCCCTTGATGCCGCCGCGATCCGGCATCAGCCGATCGAGCAAGCGGCCGAGCCGGATCGCTTCAGTTGCAAGATCAGGCCGCATCAGATCCGCGCCCTCGGTCGCGACATAGCCCTCGGTGAAGACCAGATAGATCACGGCGAGCACGCCATCGAGCCGCGGCGCCAGCGTGTCGCGCTCGGGCACCTCGTAGGGGATGCCGGCGAGCCTGATCTTCTGCTTGGCGCGGACCAGCCGCTGCGCCATTGCCTCCTCGCCCACGAGAAAGGCGCGCGCGACCTGCGTGGTCGACAGCCCGCAGACGGTGCGCAGCGTCAGCGCGACTTGGACCTCTGGCGCGAACGCCGGATGGCAACAGGTGAAGATCAGCCGCAGCATGTCGTCGTCGAGTGTTGCCGGCGGCTCGTCGACCGTTTGCGCGTTGAGCTCGATCTCGTGCAGGAGCGCCTGCTGCTTGCCGCGGAAGACAGCCTGGCGCCTGACACGATCGATCGCCTTGTGCCTGGCGACATTGACCAGCCAGGCGCGCGGATTGTCGGGGACCTCGCACGCGGCCCAGCGTTCCAGCGCGACGGCAAAAGCATCCTGAAGCGCGTCCTCGGCGAGATCGAAATCGCCGACGAGGCGGATCAGCGTGGCCAGCGCCCGCCCAGCCTCGTCGCGGAAGATCTTGTCGATCTCGCCAGGGGTCATGCGGCGACGCGCGGCTCGGCCGTCACTTGTCGTAGACCCAGATCGGCCGCACCTCGATCGAACCGACGCGCGCGCTCGGAATCCGCGCCGCGATCTCGATCGCGGCGTCGAGATCCTTGGCCTCGATCAGATAGTAGCCGCCGAGCTGCTCGCGGGTCTCCGCAAACGGTCCATCGGTCGTCAGCATCTTGCCGTCGCGCACACGCACCGTCGTCGCGGTCGTGGTCGGCCGCAGTCGATCGCCGGCCTTGAAATTGCCGTTCCGGATGATGGATTGCGTGAAGGCTTCATACTCCGCCGACATCTTCTGGCTGGTTCCCGTGTCAATCTTCGCGTACTCGGCCTCGTTCTGGTAGATCATCAGCAGATATTGCATCGCTTCACTCCTGTTGTTCGGCTGTGTCGCCGACATCCAGTCGAACGGGGCACGCAGCAAACGACATCTTCAGGATAAATTATTTCGGGCGGATCGTGGGCCGCGATATCGGCTTGACGAAACCGTCACAAATGCCCCATGCGTTGTCAGTCAGTCGGCCGGACGGCCGCTCCGGCAGGTGCCGAAAGGCCGCCGGGGAGGAAAGTCCGGGCTCCCTTGACATACGGTGCCGGATAACGTCCGGCGGGGGCGACCCCAGGGAAAGTGCCACAGAGAACGAACCGCCCCGCTTCGCCTTCGGCTTCGCGGGGTAAGGGTGAAAAGGTGCGGTAAGAGCGCACCGCGGGTCCGGCAACGGAGCCGGCATGGCAAACCCCACCGGGAGCAAAACCGAATAGGGACGGCGTAGCGGGCTGTTCGCGCAAGCGATAACGCCGCGGGGCGATGTCAGGCCCGCCGTCCGGGTAGGTTGCTCGAGGCCATGTGCAAACATGGTCCCAGAGGAATGGCCGTCACGTATCGTTCGCGCAAGTGGACGGTGCCTTACAGAACCCGGCTTACAGGCCGGCTGATATCTTGCAACGAGGGGTTCGATGCTAGCGCATCGGGCCCCTCACCATTTTGGCTTGGCCCGCTGTCATTCCGGGGCTCGCGCAGCGGGAGTTACGATGCGCAATTGCGCATCTGAGAATCCATCGGGCGGCAAAGTTGGTGGATGAATGGATTCCGGGTTCGTGCTGCGCACGCCCGGAATGACGCCCGGTTAGCGTTGTCTTGCCTTCACCAGCACCGGCGCAAGCTCGTCCGCCTCGCGCCGCTGCTTGCTCGCATCGAAACCGTGCATGCCGACCTGCCATTGCAGCCCGACGATGGCGCCCTTGGTCGGCTGCAGCAGCGCGAGCGAGGCGAACAGCGTCACCGGCAACCACACCGCCAGTTGCAGCCAGACCGCCGGCGCATACGCGGTCTCGACCGCGAGGATCGCCGGCACCACGAGATGGCCGACTACGACGATCACGAGATAGGCGGGGAAGTCATCGGCGCGCTGGTGGAACAGCTCCTCACCGCACCGATCACAGCTGTTTGCGACCTTCAGGAAACGGCCGAACAAATGGCCTTCGCCGCAGTTCGGGCACTTGCCGCGAAAGCCGCGCCACATCGCCTTCGCCAGAGAGACTGAACCTGCCGCCATGACCCTACCTCTTCCTTTTCGACGATCCATACAATAATATCTTGCATCCATACATTCAAAGGAAATGGGCTTAAATTGCATGGATTGGAGCCCGACAATCTCGGAGCTATCAGGGCCGCGCTACCAGCGCATCGTCGAGGCCATGGAGGCCGACATCGCCGCCGGCCGGCTCGTGCGCGGCCAGCAGCTGCCGACGCAGCGCGCGCTTGCAAAGGCACTCGACGTCGATCTCACCACGGTGACGCGCGCCTACACCGAGGCGCGGCGTCGCGGAATCATGGAGGCGCGGGTCGGACAGGGCTCGTTCGTGTCGGAGACCAGCGCGCGCCGCGCGGTCGATCTGCCGCATCCCGTCGCGATCGATCTTTCGATGAACGTGCCGCCGCATCCGCTGGAGGCGCAGCTCGACGAGCGCATCATCGCCGGGATGGAAGCGATCCGCGCGCAATCGGGCCTGACGGCGTATCTCAATTATCAGCCGCCCGGCGGCAGCGCGCATGAGCGCGAGGTCGCCGCGCGCTGGATGCGTGCGCGGGTGCCGCACGCGCATGCCGACAAGCTCGTGGTCTTTCCCGGCACACAGACGATCCTGTTCAACCTGCTCGCCCATCTGGCGCGGCCCGGCGACATCGTGCTGACGGAGGCGCTGACATTCCCCGGCATCAAGGCCGCAGCAGTGCGGCTCGGCATCAAGCTCGTCGGCGTCGCCATGGATGATGGCGGCATCCTGCCCGACGCGCTGGCAAAGGCGTGCCGCACGCACAAGCCGAAGGCCGTCTATCTCATTCCGACGCTGCACAATCCGACCACGGCGACGCTTGCCTCCGAGCGGCGCAGTTCGATCGCAAAGATCATCGGCGATACCGACACGATCCTGATCGAGGACGACGCCTACGGCCTGCTCGACCGCTCGGCATCGCCAATCGCCAATCTCATTCCCGAGCGGACTTATCTCGCGACCACGCTGTCAAAATGCATCTCGCCGGCGCTCCGCGTTGCCTATCTGGCGACGCCTGACAGCGAGGCGCAGCGGGACATGCGGACATATTTGCAGGCGACCGTGCAGATGCCGGCGCCGCTGATGGTCGCGCTGGTGACGCATTGGATCGAAAGCGGCATTGCCGATCGTATCATCACCGCCATCCGCAGCGAGGCGGTCGGCCGTCAGCAGCTCGCGCAGCGCGCATTGAAAGGCTTCCAGTTCCTGGCCAAGCCCGCGGCGCATCATCTGTGGCTGCGGCTGCCTGAGGACCGGCCCGATGTCGCGGCGCATCTGTTGCGAAACGGACTTGCGGTCGTCGCCGGCGAGGCCTTCACGGTCGATGGGACACCGCCGCACGCGGCGCGCGTCTCGCTGGGCGCGGCACGCAACAGGTCAGAATTGACGGAAGCGCTACGCATCCTGGTCGGCGCGCTGCAGAAGCCCGCCGACACCAGACAAATCGTCTAGATCATCGACGATGACGGCGATGGGTCGAGCGCACGACCGGCGCCCCAGGCGACGGATAGGCCTGTAAAGCATATGCATCGCTGGGCGTGCCCTGCTGGCCGAGAGCCGCACGCGCCGCAGGCGTGAGCTGGCCGCCGTTCAGCACGTCGCGGTCGGGATGAGCGGCCTGATACGCTGCAGGCTCGGAAAGCTGCGCCTGGGCCATCATCGGCATCAGCGTCGCCGCCAACAGCGCGGCTGCAGCGGCGATCTTGGTGCGGGTCATGGTCATTCTCCATCATCGCATTCGGGTCCGACCGATCCGAGTGCAGGATGGCGGTGGGGGGCCCCGGGATTAAAGTACGACCGTCATGTAGGCATGTCTTTCGCGAACGCCCGGCGCCGCAGATCACGCTTGCGTGCAGGGCGGATTGACTTGCACGACAGCAAGCATGCTATGCGGGCGACGGCGATCAACAGTTCGAGATCGCCCCGGCGACGAGGACATTCTGTTGGAAACGCTCACCTACGCGCTGCTGCTGCTCGGCGCATTGGCCGGCGGCTTCGTCTCGGGCCTGGCCGGGTTCGGCACGGCGCTGATGGCGCTCGGCATCTGGCTCTACGTACTGCCGCCCTCGCTCGCAGTGCCGCTGGTGCTGATCTGCTCGGTGATCGCGCAGACCTCGACGCTGCCCTCGATGTGGAAGAGCTTCGACCTCTCGCTGGTCTGGCCGTTCCTGATCGGCGGTCTGATCGGCGTACCGATCGGCACCATGCTGATCGCCTCGGCCGATCCAAAAGTGTTCAAGCTGAGCGTCGGCATTTTAATTCTGATGTTCTCGAGCGCGCTCTATCTGAACAAGAGGCCGCTCGCGATCAAATTCGGCGGCCGCCTTGCCGACGGCGCGATCGGCTTTGCCGGCGGTATTCTTGGCGGCCTCGCCGGGTTGTCCGGGCCGCTGCCGATCCTGTGGGCCAACATCCGCGGCTGGAACAAGCATGAGCGGCGCGGCATCTTTCAGCTCTTCAATTTCACGGTTCTCGCGACAGCACTGGTGCTGCAGACCGCATCGGGTCTCGTCGAGCTCAAAGTGGTCTGGCTCGCGCTGGTCGCGTTTCCGGGCACCCTGATCGGCGCCTGGGCCGGCGCCCGCGTCTATCACGCCCTCAACGACAAGCATTTCGGCGATGTCGTGCTCGGCCTGTTGTTCCTGTCTGGCCTGACCCTGGTCTGGAACAGTCTCGGCGCGCTCTAGAGCGCGATGCGATCAGGATGAAGCGTCATCGCGCTTTAGGTTGTTGTCTAAGCATTCTTCTCGGAAAGCCGCTGCGCACTTTTCCGGATCATGCTCTAGCTCTCGCGCCCTCTTCGCGAGCGTCATGCCGCCGGCGACACCGACGCCGAGGACGTAGACCCAGCCCGGCGTGAAGTCGAACAAATGCGTGTTGAGCTGCGAGGTCAGCATGTTCTGCACCACGACCAGCAGGCCGATCCAAGAGGCCAGGCCCTCGCCGCGAAACAGCGAGAGATGCGCAAACCAGAGCGCGTAGAGGATCAGGACACCGACGATTCCCCACTGCACGGCCACGCTGAGGGTCTGATTGTGTGGGTTGCTGACGATCTCGCCACGCAGCGGATCGATCTTCGCATCGGCGGCCACGCTTGCGAACAGGCCGCGGATCGAGCCGGTGCCGTGACCGACCAGCGGTGCATCGGCGATGAAACGAAGGGACTTCCGCCAATATTCCAGACGTGAACCCATGCCGCTGACCTGACTGTCCTGCACGCTCGTCTGATAGTCGGCCTGAAATTTCGCAACCGTCGTCCGCAGATGCGGCGACACGCCAAAGAGCAGCACCGCCGACAGCGCCATCGCGCCGGCGGCAAGCAGCGCCGCACGCAGACGCAGATACAGCAACGCGAACAGCACCACCAGGATCGGCAGCGTCACCAGCGCCGTGCGCGACACCACGACGAAGATCATGTTGGCGAGGAATCCGATCGCGAGCGTCGCGAACAGCGCCGCGATGCCGACGCGGCGTTGCCGCAGCAGCGCCACGATCGGATAGACCAGCGCGAGCACACAGAGCGCGAACTCCTGGCTCTGGTCGATATAGTTGCGCACCGCGATCCCGCTTTCGACCTTGTAGGGCCCCCGCGACAGATAGAGCTTCAGCGAGAGTGCGGGGTCGATTGCGACGGCGAAGGAATAGAGCATCAACGCCGTGCAGGACGCCAGGAAGGCGAAAAACACCCAATGGCCGTACGGCCAGCGCTCGAACTGGTAGATCAGGAGCGGAATGACCAGCAGCTTCGCCGCCGGCCCGATCGCGTGGATTCGCTCCGGCCATGGCACATCCGACCAGAGCGTGCCCACGGCGGCGAGCGCGACCAGCGCGATGGGCAGCAGGCAGATCGGGCGAAGCAGCGAACGCGGAAACGCGCGCAGATCGACAAACGCGAAGGCGATCAGCCAGGGTATGAGCGCGAAGGTCAGCCCGGTCGTGGTCCACGGCAGCAGCAGAGCGATCAGTGCGACGAAGCGGGCCGGCGTGCGATAGCGCGCCGCCCAGATCGCGGCGAGCCATGACGCCGCCCGCGGCTCGTTCGTCACTCCGGTCATTGGCCCTTCTGCAGCCCACCATCCACCCCGCCCGGCAAGTTAGCCGGAGCAGCCAGGATGGAACAAGCCACCGTTACGCAGGCTCGCGGGCGAGAGGCGCAATGGGCTCGGCGCTCTCCTGCTCTGGGTCCTTCTCCTTCGGCGCCGAAGTCAGGCGCTTCCTGAACTCGCGGCGCAGCAACCACAGGCTCAAGCCCGCCTGCAATATTGTCGCCGCGACCGACAAATACCAGACATACTCCATGCGAAAGCCCGGCCGCGTCGACAGCCAGATCGCCGGCAGTGAGTAGGTGAACACGCGCGTCGCCGAGCTCAAGAGCACCGGCCTGGTGTTGCCGAGGGCCTGGAACATGCTCGAGCAGGTGAAGATCAGCCCCTGTGCGACCATGTTGAGCGAGATGATCCGCAGGAACAGGTAGGCGATGTCCATGGTCTCGCGGTCGTTCGAGAATCCGGCGAGCAGCAGCTCCGGCTTCACTTGCGCAAGGGTCATGAAGCCGGTCATCACGATCGTGACGATCAAGGCGGCCTTGAGGAAAGTTTCCCGCACGCGCGCAGCGTTGGCTGCGCCGACGTTCTGGCCGGCGATCGGCCCGGCCGCCAGCCCGACCGCAAGCGCCGGCATGTTGATCAGGCCGAGCACGCGCTGCCCGATGCCGAAGCCGGCCTGCGCCGCCGCGCCGAAATCGCGCAGCACGTAATAGACCACCGCCATGAAGATGAACATCATCGCGAACTCGCCGCCGGCCGGCAGGCCGACATTGAGAATGCGCTTCAAATGGTGCGGCTGCGGGCGCCACTGCGCCGGATTGAAGGCGACATAGCGCTCGACCTTGCGGAAATACGCCAGCAGCGCCAGCACGCCGATGGCGACCGCGATCGAGCTCGCCAGCCCCGCACCGACGACCCCGAGCGCATGGCCGGTACCCCAGCCCGTGATCAGGACCGGCGCCAGCGCGATATTGATGGCCACAGCAAACGCCTGCACCAGCATGGTGGGACGCACGATACCGGTCGCGCGCAGCGCAGCCCCCATGACTTGGGTGGCGAACTGCAGCGCGAGCGCCGGCATGAACCACAGCAGGTAAGTGGTCCCGGCCTCGATCGTGGCCTGGTCCGCTGCGATCGAGCGCATGTAGGCGCGCGACAGCGCGGCACCTGCGAGCAGGGTCAACAGTCCGAACAGCACCGACAGCACGATCGCCTGGTTGAAGATCAGGTTCGCATCCGACCGGTCCTTGCGTCCCACGGCATGCGCGATCAGTGCCCCCGCGCCGACACCGAGCACCTGCATCAGCCCGTTGACGAGAAAGCCAGCATTGCCGGCCGCGGCGACGCCCGCCACCGCGGCATCGCCCAGGCCCGACACGAAGTACAGATCGACCAGTTGGCAGACCATGATCGATATCATGCCGGCCATGATCGGAGGTGCCATGGCCAGGATGTGTCTCACGATGGAGCCGTTGGTCAGGTCTTTCATCTCATTCCATCCTTGACGCATTCCTTGGCGGCGCGACTGCGGGACTTTCGTCCCGCAGTCGCGCGCCTCACTCCGCTGCAGCGATATGCCCGAGCTCCACCACCTGGCGCTCGAACAAGCCGCGATAAATGCCGCCGGGTCTGGCCGCGAGCGTGGCGTGGGTGCCCTGCTCGACGATCTCGCCGCGGTCGAACACCAGGATGCGATCGAGGCTCCTCACCGTCGACAGCCGGTGCGCGATCACGATCGAGGTGCGGCCCTTCATCAGCCGCTCCATCGCCTCCTGGATCAGCGCCTCCGATTCCGAATCCAGGCTCGAGGTCGCCTCGTCCAGGATCAGCACCGGCGCATCCGCCAGGAACGCGCGCGCCAGCGCCACGCGCTGCCGCTCACCGCCCGACAGCTTCACGCCGCGCTCGCCGACCAGCGTGCCGTAGCCCTTCGGCAGGCGCAGGATGAAGTCGTGCGCATTCGCAAGCCGCGCCGCCTGCTCGATCGCCTCGAGGCTGGCGCCGGGCCGGCCATAGGCGATGTTCTCGGCGAGCGAGCGGTGAAACAGGATCGGGTCCTGCTGCACGATCGCGATCTGGCTGCGCAGCGATTGCTGTGTGGCCAATGCGATGTCCTGCCCGTCGATCAGCACACGGCCGCCGGTGACGTCGTAGAGCCGCTGCACCAGCTTGACGAAGGTGGTCTTGCCGGAGCCGGAGCGTCCGACGAGGCCGACACGTTCACCGCCCCGGATCGTCACCGACAACCCGTCATAGAGCGGCGCGCGATGGCCGCCATAGTGGAACGTCACGTCGTCGAACACGATCGCGCCGCCCTCGATCGCGATCGGCCGCGCACCGGCCGCATCGGCGATGCCGATGGGCTCGGCATGGATCGCAACCAGTTCGTCCATGTCGTTGACGGAGCGCTGGAGGTTGTTGATGTGCATGCCGACGTCACGCAAATAGGCGTGGATGATGTAGTAGCTGGTCAGCACATAAGTCACGTCGCCAGGCGAGGCATGTCCCGACATCCACAACAGCACCGCGCCGCCGATCACGGACGTGCGGAGGCAGAGCAGCAGCGACAGCTGCGCCATGGACGTGTAGTTGTAGCGCAGCCAGGTCCGCCGCACCCGCACGCGCCATCGGTTGATGACGCGGCCGAGCCGCGTATCCTCGCGCGCTTCCGCGCCAAACGACTTCACCACCGCGTTGCACGTCAGGGCATCCGCAAGCGTGCCGCCGACCTTGGTGTCCCAGGCATTGGAGACTCGGGCGGCCGGCGCGATGTAGCGCGTCGAGAACACGACGGTGATGGTGACGTAGAAGAACGCGCCGACCGCGATCACCACGCCGAGCGAGGCCCAGTGCATCCCGATCAGGACCATCGAGCCGATCAACACCAGCAGCGAGGGCGCTAGCGCCATCAGGATGGTGTCGTTGAGCAGGTCGAGCGCCCACATGCCGCGCGTGATCTTGCGCACGGTCGAGCCCGCGAAGGAGTTAGCGTGCCAGTCCGTGGAGAAGCGCTGCACACGGGTGAAGGCCTCCTGTGCGACGTCCGACATGGTCTTGAGCGTGAACGGCACGATCGCCTGCAGGCCGGCCAGCCGCAGCACCACGGAGGCCGCGCCCAGCCCCACGATGGCGCCGAAGGCAACCAGAGCGGCATGCCGCGCATCGGGATCCGACGGGCCGCGCGTCAGCGCATCGACCAGCCGGCCCGAGAAGACCGGCATGAACAGGTCGGCGATGGTCGCACCCAGCAGGCCGCCGGCCACGATGAGCCCCCGTCCCGGCTGCTTCAGCCAGTGCCGGAACACGAAGGGCAGCACCAGGCGGATCGCCGCGGGCTTTTTTGACAGAGCGGTCATGACATCATCCGGCCGCCTTTGGCGCGGGCCGGCTCCATCGATGGACGCAGGCCGGCCGCGAGGGCCGAGACGGCGTCACTTAAGGTTGGCTTTGACTTGGGAAAGAAAGCGATCGGGACGCTTGGTCGGAAACTTGGCCCAATCGAAACTGGCGGAGGAGGCCTCTAACAGGCCGCGTACATACCGAACCAGAACATCATCGAGCGCGGGCGTACGATCTGCGAATGCGACGAAATCATGCAAATCTCTCCCCGGTTCGAGCGAATGAGGTGCGCTTTATAGATGTGTCGTTCGCGACTTGCAACGGGGCTCGCGCGAGATCACGGATGAGTGTTGCAATTTGGTGCGCGCGGCCTTGGTGCGCTCCACAGCCGCCCCGCCCTCCGCCGTCATGCTCCGCGAAAGCGGGGCATCCAGTACGCCGCGGCGGATGTGGTGAGAGCGAGTTCACCAACGCCGGCCTCTGGAATACTGAATCGTCCGGTCAAGCCGGACGATGACACCGCGTGTGTGGCGGGCTCAATGCGCGTCGCCGCCCCCGGTCAGTGGGGCCGGCTTGCTCAGCAGCGTCACCAGCAGGGTGAGGCCGAGATAGAACAGCGTCAGCACGAAGAAGGCATCGCCGAAGCTCATCACGACGGCCTGGCGGTGCACGAGCTGGGAGAGCTGCTTCATCGCCATCAACGTGGAATCGCCGAGGCCCTGGAACTTCTGCATGAACATGGTCAGGGTTTCGCTCGCGGTCGCATTGCCCCAGGTCACGCGCTCCTGGAGGCGAGTGATGTGCAAATCGGTGCGGTCGTTGAGCACGGTGTTGATGACGGCGAGGCCCACGGCGCCGCCGAGATTGCGCATCAGGTTGAACAGACCCGAAGCGTTCTTCACCCTATCAGGCGCCAGCGTGCCGAGCGCGATGTTGTTGGTGGGCACCATCGCGAACATCATGCCGATGCCGCGCAGGATCTGCGGCACCAGCAGCTCGTAGAAATCGTAGTCGCGCGTGATCCATGTCATCTGGTAGGAGCCGATCGCGAACACGACGAGGCCGAATGCGATCATGTAGCGCATGTCGACTTTCACCATGAGGCGGCCGACCAGCGGCGCGACCAGGAACATGGTGATCCCCGAGACGAACATGGTCTCGCCGATCATCAGCGCGCTGTAGCCGCGCACTTCGGCGAGATAGCGCGGATAGATGTAGGTCAGGCCGTAGAGGCCGATGCCGATGCAGAACTGCAGCACGCAGCCGATCGCGAAATTGCGGTTGGAGAAGGTGCGCAGGTTGACGATCGGCTCGGCCGCC